>PNMN01000203.1 GCA_013823655.1 Comamonadaceae bacterium
AGGGCGACTACGTGCAGTTCGGCAACAACCAGATGCTGTGCGCCGACCCGCGCACCAACGAGCTCAAGCGCTTCCTGGTCGGCCCGGTCGGCCAGGAAATCACCGGCGTGATCACCACCCCCGACGGCAAGACCATGTTTGTCAACGTGCAACACCCCGGCGCCACCACCACGGCCGACGACTTTGCCGCCGGCAAGCTCACCGGCACCTGGCCCAACATGGGCCGCTACGCTCGCTCGGCCACCATCGTCATCACCAAGGAAGACGGTGGCGTGATCGGCAGCTGATTCTCGGCACCGGCTTTGGCGAGAGTCTGCGCTGGATGCGGTTTCGGAGCGACCTCGGCCGCTCTTTTTTCGCACCGGGTCATGCGTCACGTGGATGAAACTTCTCTGTCACGGAATTCGGGGTGACCTCCGATATGCTCGGTTGGTTGTGAGTAAACCCATCGTTTGCACGGCACCAGACCTGCAAATCCATCGAGAGGAAGCGCCCCGTCATGCACGCCCTGAAACAAACCCGAAAGCTGATCGAAAAAAAGCCCGAGTCCCCAGCCGCACAGACGCTGTCTGCCCTGGTGGTGGCACTGGAATCCGAATCGCCTTTCGCACTGAACATCCTGTACCAGCTGGACTACGACCACTTCGAGCTGGCGCTGGACCTGATCAAGGAGTGGCGGCTGGACCGCTACTACAGCTCCAAGGTCCGC
Organism: Comamonadaceae bacterium; assembly: GCA_013823655.1. GTDB lineage: Bacteria > Pseudomonadota > Gammaproteobacteria > Burkholderiales > Burkholderiaceae_C > Hydrogenophaga. Next base: position 710 of record PNMN01000203.1, read on the forward strand.
CTGCTGGACCTGTCGGTGCAGGTCGGCGACATGAAGCCGGGCGACACCGTCGCGCCGGTTGAAAAAGCCTGAGGCAAGGACCTAAGACCGCCCCGCTTGCACGTCGCGATGAAGGCGCCCCGTCAGCCGCCGCCGCTGCAGGGCCAGCAATTCCACCAGCCCGGCCACCACGCCGCAGGCCACCGCCCCGACCTGCACCAGCCGGTGGTGTGTGGAACGCGGGTGATGCCCCGTCAATGGGTGCGGCAGGTTCATGGGTGCTTGCGGGTCCGATGCAATGGACACCAACCATAGGGGCATGTTGTGACAGGCCTGTGTCACCCACCATGACAGCCCGCCCCGGCCAGCACCCCCTGCCCGAGCTGCAATGGCTCGAACAACTCATCGAATGCGGACGCCGACACCTGCAAACCCGGGAGCTGTGTCGCGTCCACGTACCGGGTGGGCCCAGCTTTCCGGTCCACGCCATCACGCTCGGCAACCCGGACCCTGCCTTGCCCGCCGTGGGCTACTTCGGCGGCGTGCACGGGCTGGAACGCATCGGCGCCGAGGTGGTGATCGCCTTCCTGCAGAACATCGTCACCCGGCTCGACTGGGACACCAGCCTGCACCGCCTGCTGGAGCGGGTGCGCCTGGTGTTCATGCCGATCGTCAACCCCGGCGGCATGTGGGCCGCCACGCGCGCCAACCCGCGCGGTGTCGACCTGATGCGCAACGCCCCGCTGGACGCGCGCGAAAAAACACCCTGGATGCTCGGCGGCCAGCGGCTGAGCGCCGGCCTGCCCTGGTACCGTGGCCGACTGGGCGACCCGCTGGAGGCCGAGAGCCAGGCCCTGTGCGAGCTGGTGCAGGCCGAACTGCTGGGGCGACCGTTCAGCATCGCGCTCGACTGCCATTCGGGCTTCGGCATCAGCGACCGGCTGTGGTTTCCCTTTGCCCACACCCGCGAACCCATGCCGCACCTGGCCGAGGTGCAGGTGCTCAAGAGCATCTTCGAGCAGGCACACAGCCACCACCCTTACATCATTGAGCCGCAAAGCGCGCAGTACCTGGCGCACGGCGACCTGTGGGACCATCTGTACCTGCAGGCCTGCACCCACACCGGGCGCACTTTCCTGCCACTGACGCTGGAGATGGGGTCGTGGCTGTGGGTCAAGAAAAACCCGCGCCAGGTGTTCTCGCGCCGGGGCATGTTCAACCCGCTGATCGGCCACCGGCAGCAGCGCGTGCTGCGCCGCCACCTGGCGCTGCTGGACTTTTTGACCCGCGCGGCCAGCAGCCACGAGCGCTGGCGTCCGCCCGAAAACGCCCGCGCGCAGCACCACGCCCTGGCGCTGGCGCACTGGTTCCCGGCATGAGCCCGCAGGGCGAAGGTACTCCAGTGAGCGCCGCGCAAGACGACGGGACGCCAGCGAGCAGCTGGGTGCTGTTGCGTGGTCTCACGCGCGAAGCGGCGCACTGGGGCGGCTTCCCATCGGTCTTGCAGCAGAACCTGCCCGGTGCGCGGCTGCACCTGCTGGACCTGCCGGGCAATGGCGCTCGCCACCGGGAGCGCAGCCCCGCCTCGGTGGCCGCGCTGGTGGCCGACGTGCGCCAGCAAGTCGCGCAACGGGGCATCACTACCCCGGTGCACGTGCTGGCCCTGTCACTCGGCGCCATGGTGGCGGCGCAATGGGCACACACCGCGCCGCAGGAGCTGGCCGCAGCGGTGCTGCTCAACACCAGCCTGCGCCCCTTCAGCCCGCTGCACCACCGGCTGCAGCCGCCCAACTGGCCGCGCCTGCTGCGCCTGGCGCTGGGTCGCCCCGCACCCGAGACCGCCGAACGCCTGATCTGGCATATGACCAGCCAGCAGCGTGTGGTGGACGAAGCGGTGCTCGCTGCATGGGTGACGGCCCGCCGCCAGCACCCGGTGCGCGCTGCCAACGCCCTGCGCCAGCTGCTGGCCGCCGCGCGCTACCGCGCACCGGCACAGGCTCCGTGCGTGCCGCTGCTGCTGCTCGCGGGTGCCCAGGACCAGTTGGTGGACCCGCGGTGTTCCGAGGCACTGGCGCAGGCCTGGGAGGTGCCGCTGACCAGACACCCGCGTGCCGGGCACGACTTGCCGCTGGACGACCCGCACTGGGTCGCCGAACAGCTGCGTGCGTGGCTGGTCAGCCTGCAGGCCGCTGATGGTGCCGTCAGTCGTCCACCGGCGTGAGCTTGGCCACGCTCAGCGCCAGCCACTTCACGCCGTGCCGCGCAAAGCTGACCTGCGCGCGCGCATCGGTCCCGGCGCCTTCCAGCGCGAGCACCTTGCCTTCACCGAACTTGCTGTGAAACACCTGCTGTCCGGCACGGATGTCCACGCCGCGGTCGGGCTCGGGGTTGCTCTTGCCGCCCAGTCCCTTGGGGTCGCTGCGGTCCGGGCCGGTCTGGGTCCAGCCGGGTGACCAGGCGGGTTGCAGCACAGCGGGCGCAGCGGCACCGCGCGTGCCGTAGCCACCCCGGTGGCCCTGCCAGCCACCACCAGCGCCCGCCCCGCCTGCGCCCGGGTTCCAGGCCGGCTGCTGCGGTGTGAGCCACTTCAGGCAGGCCTCGGGCAGCTCTTCGAAGAAGCGGCTCTTCAGGTTGTAGCGCGTCTGGCCGTGCAGCATGCGCGTCTGCGAATGGCTGAGGTACAGGCGCTTGCGCGCGCGCGTGATCGCCACGTACATCAGGCGGCGCTCTTCTTCCAGCCCGTCACGGTCGCTCATGGCGTTTTCGTGCGGAAACAGGCCCTCTTCCATGCCGGTGATGAACACGCAGTCGAACTCCAGGCCCTTGGCGGCGTGCACCGTCATGAGCTGCACCGCGTCCTGCCCGGCCTGGGCCTGGTTGTCGCCCGATTCGAGCGCGGCGTGCGTGAGGAAGGCCGCGAGCGGGCTCATGGTTTCGCCGGTGTCGGCGTCGGGGGCGGGGAGACCCTCACCCCCGCCCTCTCCCGCCAGCGGGAGAGGGGGCAATTCACTCCCTCTCCCGCTGGCGGGAGAGGGTTGGGGTGAGGGCATGGGCGCATCAAGCTCCAGCCCCTGGCTCACCGGGCTCTGCGTCAGCGCCACCCCTTCCGCCGTGCGCGCCACCGCGTCACGCCCAAAGCCTTCGATGCCGACAAAGCTCTGCGCCGCGCTCACCAGTTCCTCCAGGTTCTCCACCCGGTCCTGCCCTTCGCGTTCGGCACGGTAGTGCTCCAGCAGGCCGCTGTGCTCCAGCACCAGCTCGATGATCTCGGCCAGCGTCATGCCCACCGAGCGCTCGCGCAGCACGTCGAGCCTGGCGACAAAGCCGCCGATGGCCGCGCCTGCCCGGCCGGTGACGGCGCTCACGGCGTCGTGCAGCGAACAGCCGGAAGTGCGCGCCACGTCCTGCAGCTGCTCGATGCTGCGCGCCCCGATGCCGCGCGGCGGGAAGTTCACCACGCGCAAAAAACTGGTGTCGTCGTTGGCGTTTTCCAGCAGGCGCAGGTAGGCCAGCGCGTGCTTGATCTCGGCGCGCTCGAAGAAGCGCAAACCGCCGTACACGCGGTAAGGCATGCCAGCGTTGAACAGCGCGGTTTCCACCACCCGGCTCTGCGCGTTGCTGCGGTAGAGCACGGCCATTTCGCTCTTCGGAATGTCTTCGCGCGCGAGCTGCTTCATCTCGTCCACCATCCACTGCGCTTCGGCGAAATCGCTGGTGGCTTCGAACACGCGCACCGGCTCGCCCGCGCCCGCATCGGTGCGCAGGTTCTTGCCCAGGCGGTTGGTGTTGTTGCTGATCAGCTGGTTGGCCGAGTCCAGGATGTTGCTCACGCTGCGGTAGTTCTGCTCCAGCTTGATCTGGTGCTGCACCCGGAACTCGCGCACGAAGTCGGCCATGTTGCCCACGCGCGCACCGCGAAAGGCGTAAATGCTCTGGTCGTCGTCGCCCACCGCGAACACCGCGTTGCCCGAGGGCGTGATCCCTTCGGTGGGCGGTAAAGAGAACATCTTGATCCACGCGTACTGCAGGCGGTTGGTGTCCTGGAACTCGTCGATCAGGATGTGCCTGAAACGGCGCTGGTAGTGCTCGCGCACCGGGTGATTGTCGCGCAGCACCTCGTAGGAGCGCAGCATCAGCTCGCCGAAATCCACCACGCCTTCGCGCTGGCACTGCTCCTCGTACAGCGCGTACAGCTCCACCTTCTTGCGCGTCTCTTCGTCGCGCGCCACCACATCGCCCGGGCGCTGCCCGTCTTCCTTGCAGCCGCTGATGAAGTACTGGACCTGCTTGGGCGGGTAGCGCTCGTCGTCCACGTTGAACTGCTTGCACAGGCGTTTCACGGCCGAGAGTTGGTCTTGTGTGTCGAGAATTTGAAAGGTCTGCGGCAAATTGGCCAGCTTGTGGTGCGCGCGCAGGAAGCGGTTGCACAGGCCGTGGAAAGTGCCGATCCACATGCC
>PNMN01000204.1 GCA_013823655.1 Comamonadaceae bacterium
ATCATCTTCATCATGCCGCCGCCCTTCATCTTTTTCATCATGCCCTGCATCTGCTCGAACTCCTTGAGCAGGCGGTTGACTTCCTGCACCTGCACACCGGCCCCGGCGGCGATGCGGCGCTTGCGCGTGGCCTTGATGATCTCGGGCCGGGTGCGCTCCCTGAGCGTCATGCTGCAGATGATGCCTTCCTTGCGCTTGATGTCTTTTTCAGCGCGGGTCAGGTCGGCCTCGCTCGCCTTGGCGGCCATGGCGCCGGGCAGCTTGTCCATCAGGCTGGACAGGCCGCCCATCTGCTTCATCTGGCGGATCTGGTCCAGGAAGTCGTTCAGGTCGAAATCACCGCCGCTCTTGACCTTGGCCGCGAGCTTCTGGGCCGCCGCCATGTCGACCCCGGCGGTGACCTGTTCGACCAGCGCCAGGATGTCGCCCATGCCCAGGATGCGGCCGGCGTGGCGCTCGGCGTCGAACACCTCCAGACCGTCGATCTTCTCGGACACACCGGCGAACTTGATCGGCGCGCCGGTGACCTGGCGCACCGAGAGCGCCGCGCCACCGCGCGAATCACCGTCGAGCTTGGTGAGGATGATGCCGGTCAGCGGCAGCGCTTCCTTGAAGGCCTTGGCGGTGTTGATGGCGTCCTGGCCCTGCATCGCGTCGACCACGAACAAGGTCTCGACCGGGTTCAGCACCGCGTGCAGTTCCTGGATCTCGCGCATCAGCGCTTCGTCGATCGCCAGGCGCCCGGCGGTGTCCACCAGCAGCACGTCAAAGTAGTGTTTGCGCGCGTAGTCGATGGCCGCGCGCGCGATGTCCACCGGCTTTTGCTCGGGCGTGCTGGGGAACCACTCGGCCCCGGCCTGCGCGGTCACGGTCTTGAGCTGCTCGATGGCGGCCGGGCGGTACACGTCGCCCGAGACGGTGAGCACCTTTTTCTTGCGCTTCTCGATCAGGTGCTTGGCCAGCTTGGCGGTGGTGGTGGTTTTACCGGCGCCCTGCAGGCCGGCCATCAGGATCACGGCCGGCGGCTGCGCCGCGAGGTTGATGTCGGCCACGCCGTCACCCATGGTCGCTGCGAGTTCGCGGTTCACCACACTCACCAGCACCTGGCCCGGCGTGAGCGAGCCCACCACCTCCTGGCCCAGCGCCTTCTCTTTCACGCGGGCAATGAAGTCGCGCACCACCGGCAGCGCCACGTCGGCCTCCAGCAGGGCCATGCGCACCTCGCGCAGCATGTCGGTGACGTTGCTCTCGGTGATGCGGGCCTGGCCGCGCATTTCCTTGACGATGCGTGAGAGGCGGTCGGAGAGGGCTGAGGCCATGGTGCGCTCGGGTGGGTGGATGGGTGGCGGCGGGTCGGCCGGGTCCTGGGCACGTGGCGCAACGCCAGCGGTTCGCACGGCCAAGACGCTTTAAACTGTGCGTTGGATTTTAGCTGCGCGCCGCAGCCACCACACGGCGCCCCACCCAAGCCATGAACCTGATACCCGCCCTTGCAACCAACCCGCCTGCGGCTCTGCTGGCGGCGGTGGCTGCGCTGTCCTACGCCTTCCTGGCCTGGGCACACGGACGCATGAAGCCGGGGCAGGTCAAGGGCGTTCTGGTCACCGCATGGTTCATGCATCTGGCCGTCCTGGGCACGGCTTTGCTGGAGACGCCGACCCGTTTCGGATTTGGCCCGGCACTCTCGTTCACCGCCTGGCTGGTGTTCACCGTGTACCTCATCGAGAGCCGCCTCTATCCACAGATGCGCGCCCGCTGGACGCTCGCGGTCCTGGGCACGCTGGCGATCCTGATCGCCCTGTTCTTCCCGGGTGCTCAGTACCCGATGCTGCGCTCGTCCTGGCTGCCACTGCACTGGGCGCTGGGCATCGCCTCCTACGGCCTGATCGGCGCCGCCGTGGTGCACGCCTGGCTGATGCAGCGCGCCGAAAAGGCCATGCGCCTGGGCACCGCGCTCGAAACCGCCATGCCGCTGCTGACGCTGGAGCGCCTGACCTTTCGCTTCATCGGCGCGGGCTTCGTGCTGCTGAGCGCCACGCTGCTGGCGGGCTGGTGGTTTTCGGAGCTGTTCAACGCCCAGTTCGTCTGGAACCACAAGACCGTGTTCACGGTGCTGTCGTGGGTCACCATGGGCGTGCTGCTGCTCGGGCGCTGGCGTCTGGGCTGGCGCGGGCGCACTGCGGTGCGCACCCTGTACCTGGGTGCGGGCTTTTTGCTGCTCGGCTATGTGGGATCGCGCTTCGTGCTCGAAGTGGTCCTGCTCCGAACCTGAGACCGAGTCCGCATGAAATACCTGCTCGTGGTCGCCGTGGTGCTGGTGGCTTTCTGGATCTGGCGCAACAACCGCCTGAACGACCGCGAAACACCGCGCCGACCGACGCCCCCCCGCACGCCACCGAGCCCGGCCATCATGCTGGCCTGCGCGCACTGTGGCATGCACCTGCCCGACATCGAAGCCATCCCGGGACAGCGCGGCGTGTACTGCTGCCACGAGCACCGACGCCAGAGCGAAGAAGCCGACGCATGAGCGCAGCGCCGGGCCGCCCCCAAGCCAGCTCGCACCACAGCCCGCAGGGCGAAGGTATTCCTGTGAGCGCAGCGCCGGGCCGTCCCCAAGCCAGCTCGCACCGCAGCCGGCAGGGCGAAGGTACTGCAGTGAGTCCGGTCGCCCAGCGCCCGAAACCCAGCGTCCACTGACATGGCCCGCGACGGCACGTCCCAGTTCTCCCCCTCTTGGCTGGCGTCGCTGGAAAACGGCAGCACGCACGGGCATGAACAACGCCTGCGCGCCTTTTCCCGGCTGTGGCGCGCCTTCATGCGCGCACGGGTGTTCGTGGCTGCGGTGCTGCTGGCGCTGCAGGTGTTCGTGGTCGTCACCCACACCGGGGGGCCCGACTGGCTGGTGCTGGTGTGCTCGCTGCACTTCACCGCCGCGCTGGCGGTGCTGCTGTGGGCCCATCCTCTCGACAAGGGAAAACCGTTTCAATTCCAATGGCTATCGACCGTCGGGGTGGACGTGCTGGTCTTTGCCGTGCTGCAGCACTTCCAGCAGGGCGGCATCAACTACACCCTGCTGTTTGCCCTGCCGGTGCTGCTGGCGGCGATTCTCGGATCGCTCACGCTGGCCCTGGCCACGGCGGCCGGTGTCACCCTGTACATGCTGGGCGACGCGGCCCTGAGCGCGCCCTTGTTGAGCGAGGTGTCCACCTCGCGCTTTCTGCAAGGCGGGCTGACCGGCACCGCCTTCTTCCTGCTGGCCCTGCTGGCCAGCCAGCTCGCGCAGCGGTTGGCGCGCGAAGAGGCCATGGCGCAAAGCAGCCAGGTCGCTGCCCGCACCCAGGCCCAGGTGAATGAACTGGTGATCGAGAGCCTGAGCGAGGGCGTGCTGGTGGTGGACCAGCACGGTGTGGTGCGCAACGCCAACCCGGCCGCGCAATCCATGCTCATGGGCGACCGCTACCCGCGTTCGGCCAAACTGCTGCTGTCGGCCCGCGATGGCTGGGAAGGTCTGGCGCAACTGGTGGACAAAACCTTTGCCCTGGGTCAGGAGCTTGAAGCCGAATTGCGCATCGACATCGACGAACTCACCTCGCACAAGCTGTTCGCCCGCACCCGGCTGACCACCGCACAGGGTGGTCGCCACTCGGGGCTGTGCGTGCTGTTCCTGGAAGACCTGCGCGAAGTCGAGGCGCGGGTTCGCACCGAAAAGCTCGCCTCCATGGGCCGCATGTCGGCGGCGGTGGCGCACGAGATCCGCAACCCGCTGTCGGCCATCACCCAGGCCAACGCCCTGCTCGACGAAGAGGTGCATGAGCCCGCTCAGAAGCGCCTCACGCGCATGATCGAAGAGAACGCGCAACGGCTCTCACGCATCGTGGACGACATCCTGAACGTGGCGCGCGCCCAGCCCAGCCAAGACATGGGCACCTTGCCCAGCTTGCCGCTGGATCCGTCGGTGCGACAGATCACGCAAGAGTGGACCAAGCAGAATCAGGCCCGGCAGGTGCTCGGCGTGCACCTGCACGCACCGGGTCTGCTGGTGGCCTTTGACCCGGAGCACCTGCGCCGCTTGCTGGTGAACCTGCTCGACAACGCACTGCGCCACGCCAGTGGCGAAGCCTCGTCGATCCGCGTCATCACCCAGCCCGCTGGGAGTGAACGGGTGCGCCTGTCGGTGTGGAGCAACGGCGCCCCGCTGGAGTCCAGTGTGCTGCGCCACCTGTTCGAGCCCTTCTTTTCGTCGCAAAGCCGCTCCAGCGGCCTGGGCCTCTACATCTGCCGCGAACTCTGCGAACGGTATGGCGCGCAGATCGCCTACCAGCGCTGCCGACTCGACCACCGTGAAGGCAACGAGTTTTATATGATCATCCCCACCGCTGCGGCCTCGGCGCGCAGCCCGGTGCAGCAAAGCCTGAACTACCCGGCCGGGGATGCGGCACCCGGCCACACGCGTGCGCCCCAGGACTCGAAGCCGCCACCGATGTCCACCCTCTTCTAGCCAGCCACATGTCTGCCTCCGTCCCCGCCTCCATCCTGGTCGTCGACGACGAACCGGACCTGCGCACCCTGTACGAGCTGACCCTGCTGCGCGAGGGCTATGAAGTGACCTCGGCGGCGGACCTCGGCCAGGCGCGCGAGTCGCTGGCGCAGCAGCGGTTTGACGTGCTGATCACCGACATGCGCCTGCCCGACGGCCTGGGCCTGGAACTGTTGCGCGAGCTCGGCGCCGCCCAGCGAAGTGAAAAAAGCATCGTCATCACCGCCTACGGTTCGGCCGAAAACGCGGTGGAAGCGCTCAAGAGCGGCGCCTTCGACTACCTGACCAAACCGGTGGACCTGAAACAGTTCCGCACCGCAGTGACCGCAGCGCTGCAGAGCCAGCGCCACCCTGCGGCAGCCGAACCCGCAGGCGGTGCCCCATCGCGGACCGCGCCGCCGCCAGCCGTTGGCGCGCAGGCGCTGGAGCGCATCGTCGGCGGCTCGGCCTGCATGGTGCAGATCCGTGGCCGGATTGAAAAAGTGTCCACCAGCATGGCGCCGGTGCTGATCCTGGGCGAGTCGGGCACCGGCAAAGAGCTGGTGGCGCGCGCGGTGCACGACTGCAGCCACCGTG
>PNMN01000205.1 GCA_013823655.1 Comamonadaceae bacterium
TCGATGAAAAAGGCCGCGCCGCGCTGCAGGCGGTCGGCCAGCGTTCGGATGAAGGCCTCGCCCTGCGGGTGGATTTCGGTCAGGTAGCTGTGTGGGCCAACGATCTCCATGGGCGGGCGCAGCCCGGTGGGTCGCTCGGCCCAGGCCAGCGCACCGTCTTCGGTCAGCACCACGCCGCGCTCAAACCAGCGGCCATCGGCCTGCCCACCCACGCGCACCAGCAGTTGCACCGGCATGGCGTCCAGCACTTCGTTGCCCAGCACCACGCCTTGCATGCGCTCGGGCAACTGGTCAACCCACCGCACCCGGTCTGCGTGCTGCTGCAAGGTGGCGCGCTGGCGCGCCCGCAAACTGCCCGACAGATCGACGATGGTGTAGCGCTCGGGTGGCTGGCCCATGGCCGACAAAGCGTCCAGCACCTGCAGGGCGAGGGCGCCGGTACCGGCACCGAACTCCCACACCTCGTGTGTGCCGGTCGCGCTCAGCGCCTGCGCCACCTGGCGCGCCAGCGTGTGGCCAAACAGCGGCGAGAGTTCGGGCGCGGTCACGAAGTCGCTGCCCTGCCCGGCCGCACCCTGGGGCATCTGGCCGAACTTCGGCTGCGTTGGCGTAATAACCCAGACCGGGCTCGTACAGCGCCATGGCCATGAAGCGGTCGAACGGCAGCCAGCCGCCCGAAGCGCGGATGGCCTCGTGCAGGCGCTCCAGCAGGGCGCTCGTTAAACTCGGCGGTTCGCTCACAGATCGGGTTTGCACCCGCCGATTGTCCGCCATGCCCGGCCCCCACACCCCCGAGTCCACCCCGTCGCGCACCGTGCTGGTCACCGGCGCGGGCAAGCGCCTGGGCCGCTCCATCGCCCTCACGCTCGCACACGCAGGCTGGAACGTGGCGGTGCACCACCGACTGTCGGCCACCGAAGCGCAGCAGACCGCGACCGACTGCGACGTCCGCACCGGCCGCCCCGGCAGCGCGCACACCTTCCACGCCGACCTGGGCAACGAAGCCGCCGTGCGCGCCCTGCTGCCAGCGGTGGTGGCGCACTTCGGCCAGGTCGATGCGGTGGTCAACAGCGCCTCGCTGTTCGAACACGACAGCGCGCAGAGCTTCGGCTTTGCCGCGATGGACCAGCACCTGCGCACCAACACTGGCGCCGCCATTTTGCTGGCGCAGGCGCTGCACGCCCACCTGCAGGCCAGCGGGCGCGACGGCGCGGTGGTCAACCTGCTGGACCAGAAACTCTGGAACCAAAACCCCGATTTCTTCAGCTACACGCTGTCCAAGGCCGCGCTCGAAGCCGCCACCACCATGCTGGCGCTGGCGCTGGCGCCGCGCGTGCGCGTGGTGGGCGTGGCGCCCGGCCTCACCCTCACCAGCCACCTGCTGAGCGACGACAGGTTCGCCGAACTGCACCAACAGTCGCCACTGGGCCGCTCGTCCACGCCCGAGGATGTGGCCGCCACCGTGGCCTTTGCGCTGGCCAACCGCTCCATCACCGGCACCACGCTGCTGGTGGACGGCGGCCAGCACCTGATGCGCTTTCCGCGCGATTTTTCGCTCATGTGAACAGCAGCGCACCCCATGAACACTCACCAAGCGCCGCAGACCGGCACCCAGATCCTGGCCCTGAGCGGGCTGCGTTTTGACGCCAACCTCGGCATCCTGGACCACGAGAAAACGGCGCCGCAACCGATCCAGGTGGATGCCGAACTCAACCAGGGCACGCAGCCGCTGCTGCCGCACGACGACGACATCTCCCACGTGCTCGACTACCGCAAGGTGCGCCAGATCATCATCGACGAGTGCACCGCCGAGCACGTGAACCTGCTGGAGAGCCTGATCGGCAAACTCACGCGGCGCCTGATGCAGCTGCCAGGCGTGATCGGCGTGCGGGTGAAGATCGCCAAACTCGAAATTTTTGACGACTGCGAAGTGGCCATTCGCATGGAAAGCGGACGGTGGTGATGGGGGGGTTTGCGCAGCGCCACCCATCAAATCAACCGAAGTTTGAAAAGTTACTGGATTTTTATAATTCACCAAACTTCAGTATCATTCGCCCATGAACCCGATCCGAAACCCCTTCGCCCCCGGCGCGGGCACACCGCCCCCCGAGCTGGCCGGGCGGGGCGCGCTGATCGAATCCGTGCACATCGCCCTGGAGCGCGCCCGCATCGGGCGCCCGGCCAAAAGCGCCATGCTGGTGGGCCTGCGCGGGGTGGGCAAAACCGTGCTGCTCGACCGCATGCGCGACGACGCCGAGGCCGCCGGCATCCACACCGTGCGGCTGGAAGCCCCCGAAGGGCGCTCGCTGCCCGCGCTGCTGGCCCCGCAACTGCGCCAGGCCCTGCTGCGCCTGAGCCAGCTGGACGCGGCCAAGGCCTTCGCCATCCGCGGGCTGCGGGCGCTGGCGGGTTTCGCCCAGCGGCTGAAGGTGACCTACAACGACATCGAGGTCGGCATCGACTACGCACCCGAACCCGGCCTGGCCGACAACGGCGACCTCGAACACGATCTGCAGGCGCTGCTGGAGCAAGCCGGGCTGGCCGCCAAGGCCGCGGGCACGGCGCTGGCCCTGTTCATCGACGAACTGCAGTACCTGCCTGAAGAGCAGCTCGCCGCCCTCATCACCACCATGCACCGCACCGAGCAGCGCCGCTTGCCGGTGGTGCTGGTCGGCGCCGGCCTGCCCCAGCTGCGCGGTCTCATGGGCAACTCCAAGTCCTACGCCGAGCGCCTGTTCGACTTTCCGTTCATCGGTGCCCTGGCGCCCGAAGACGCGGCACAGGCCATCGAAAAACCGCTGCGGGACGAGGGCGTCGCCATCACCCCCGACGCGCTCGCCGAGATCCTGCGCGTGACCCAGGGCTACGCCTATTTCCTGCAGGCCTGGGGCAGCCACACCTGGCTGGCCGCCGACGCCAGCCCGATCGACATCGACGCCGTGCGCAAAGCCAGCGTCACGGCCATCGCCAGGCTGGACGAAGGCTTCTTCCGGGTGCGCTTCGACCGCTGCACGCCGAAGGAAAAAAAGTACCTGCGCGCCATGGCCGAACTCGGCGAAGGCCCGCACCGCTCGGGCGACATCGCCGCCTGCCTGGACGAGAAGGTGTCGTCACTGGCCCCCACGCGCAGTGCGCTGATCGGCAAAGGCATGGTCTGGAGCCCCAACCACGGCGACACGGCCTTCACCGTGCCCATGTTTGACGCGTTCATGAAACGCATCATTCCGGGGGACTGGAGATGAAACGAGACCTGAACATGAATCCTGAAAAAATCGCCCACGAGAACCACAAGCTGGAAAAGCGCCTGTGCCGCGAGGTGGGCCGCGCCATCGTGGACTTCAACATGATCGAAGCGGGTGACCGGGTGATGGTCTGCGTCTCGGGCGGCAAGGACAGCTACGGCCTGCTCGACATCCTGCTCAAGCTGCAGGCGCGCGCGCCCATCCACTTTGAAATCATCGCCGTCAACCTCGACCAGAAACAGCCCGGCTTCCCCGACCACATCCTGCCCGAGTACCTGGCAAAACTCGGTGTGAAGCACCACATCGAGACGCAGGACACCTACTCCATCGTCAAGAAGGTGATCCCCGAAGGCAAGACCATGTGCAGCCTGTGCAGCCGGCTGCGCCGCGGCATCCTGTACCGCGTGGCCAAGGAACTGGGCGCGACCAAGATCGCGCTCGGCCACCACCGCGACGACATGCTGCAGACGCTGTTTCTCAACATGTTCTTCGGCGGCAAGCTCAAGGGCATGCCGGCCAAGCTGGTGAGCGACAACGGCGAGTTCATGGTGATCCGCCCGCTGGCCTACGTGCCCGAGAAAGACCTGATCCGCTGGGCCGAGGTGAGGCAATTCCCCATCATTCCCTGCACGCTCTGCGGCAGCCAGGAAAACCTGCAGCGCAAGCAGGTCGGCAACCTGCTGCGCGACTGGGACAAGCAGTTTCCGGGTCGGCTGGAGAACATGCTCAGCGCGCTGCAAAACGTGGTGCCCAGCCATTTGATGGACCGTCGGCTGTTCCCCTTCGAAAGCATCGAAGTCACCGGCGAAGCCAGCGAGGACGGCGACAAGGCGTTCGACGAGGAGCCCTTGCCCACCCCGGCACCGGTGATCACCGAAGACGATGGCGCAGGGAACACCGTGGCCGCGCGCGCGGTCATACCCATCGCTGCCCACTGAGCGGTTGAGCGGCGCCCGCCCGAGGCGGGCCATTCACACCCAGGAGGTTTTTCCATGCGCGACCTCACGATCTCCCCCTGGCGCCATTGGCGCTGGTTGCTGGCGGGCCTGGCCCTGCTGGTGCTCAACGGCTGCGCCAGCGTCTACCGGGTGGACAACCGGGTGCAGAGTTTCCCGCGCTGGGACGCCAGCGCCACCCCGACACCGCCGCAGACTTACCAGTTTGAACGCCTGCCCTCGCAACGCGAAGGCCAGGCCGCCGCCGCGCAGGATGCGCTGGAGGAACTGGCTCGCGCTGCGCTGGCCCGCGTCGGCTGGAACCGCGCCGAGGGCAAGGCGCCGACACCCTGGACGGTGCAGGTCAGCGCGCAGGGGCACCAGCTGCCGCGTGCCCCCTGGGAAGAGCCCTGGGCAGACCCCTGGGGCGGCTTCGGCATGTTCGGCCAGAGCCGCCTGTTTCTGGGTCACGGCGGCGGGCTGTTCTGGGGCTCCAGCTTCATGCGCATGGACACGCCGTACCACCAGCGCAAAGTCTCGCTGCTGATCCGCCAGGCCGCCAGTGGCCAGCTGGTGTACGAAACCCACGCCCAGCACGACGGCCGCTGGAACAGCACGCCCGAACTCTGGAGCGCCATGCTCGACGCCGCGCTGCGCGACTTCCCCACACCACCCGCAGGCGCGCGCCAGGTCAACATCGAAGTGCCACGGTGAGGGCATAGTGCCCCCACGCTCCGCCGCTGCGCGGGTCGCTGCCCCCCGGGGGGGCTGTTTCGCCTTGGGGCGGCCCGGCGGCGAAACGGTGCCCCCACGCTCCGCCGCTGCGCGGGTCGCTGCCCCCCGAGGGGGCTGTTTCGCCTTGGGGCGGCCCGGCGGCGAAACGGT
>PNMN01000206.1 GCA_013823655.1 Comamonadaceae bacterium
CTGCAGACGCTGGACCGCGTGCCCGGCATCCGCCTGGTCCAAGCCTCCCGCCTCTACCGCACCGCGCCCATCGACGCGAGCGGGCCGGACTACATCAACGCCGTGGCCGAAGTGGCCACCACGCTCACCGCTCCCGCCTTGCTGGGCGCGCTGCAAGCCATGGAAAACGCCGCCGGGCGCGAGCGCCCGTACCGCAACGCCGCGCGCACGCTGGACCTGGACCTGCTGCTCTACGGCAGCGCGCACATTCACTCACCCGGGCTGACCGTGCCGCATCCGCGCATGTGGGAGCGGGCGTTTGTGCTGGTGCCACTGGCCGAACTGGCACCGCAGCGGGTGTCGCGCGCGGCCCTGCTCGCCGTGGCGGGGCAAGACATTGCGCCGCTCCCGGCAAGAGGCTGAGCAACGCCGCCAGCGCGCGCCCTGCCAGCGGTGGTGGGCCGCACACAACAGGGCAGCACCCTCGTTTCAGAGACCCGGCAGCGTCACCTTGACCGCCAGCCCAGGCCGCGCATCGCGCACCGCGAACGTGCCACCATGCGCTTGGGCCACCAGCTTGCACAGGTACAACCCCAGGCCGACACCGCCTTGCGCGCGGGTGCGGGCGCTGTCGGGGCGGTAAAAGGGTTCGGCCAGGTGGGGCAACTGTTCTTCGGACACGCCCGGGCCGTGGTCGCGCACTTCGATGTCGATACCGCCGCTGTCCGAGGCCTTCAGGTGCAATTCGGGTGGCAGCGCTGCTCCGGCGCTGTGGCGCAGCGCGTTGTCCAGCAGGTTGCGCAGCAGCAGGCGCATGCGCGCCGGGTCCAGCGCCAGCGTGGTGGGCAGGTCGGGGTCGGCCAGCAGCGTGACTTCGGGCCGCGCATCGGGGCGCGCGGGCTGCCGGGCCAGCACTTCGGCCACCACCTCTTGGGCCAGCGGCAGCAGCGACAGCGGCTCGCGCTGCAAGGCGGTGTGGTTGGCCGCCAGGCGTTCGCTTTCCAGCAAGTCGGTGATGAGGCTGGTCATTTCCTGCAGGTCGCGCAGCAGTGCGTTGCGCTGCGGGTTCACGTCCACCGTTTCGGGCAGCAGTTCGGTGTTGAGCCGGGCACGGGTGAGCGGACTGCGCAGCTCGTGGCTGATGGCCAGCAGCAAGGCGCGCTTGGCCTCCAGCATCTGGTGGATGTCGTGCCCCATGGTGTTGATGGTCTGGGCCAGTTCGCCCAGTTCGTCCGGACCGTGCAGGCAACGCTCGGGGATGGCTGGCTGAAGTCGCCTGCGCCAAAGCGCCGCGCGCCTTCGCCAATCGCATCCAGCGGCTTGAGCAGGCGGCGCACATACAGCCACGCGAACAGCGTGAGCAGCAGCAGCGAAATGAGCGCGTAGCCGATCAGGCGCGGGCGGCGCTCGAAGACCGCTTCATTGAGACCGAACTCGATGCTGTGGCCGTCGGCCGTCTGGCGCTTGAGGATGCGTTGCCAGTCCTTGCCGCCGCTCCAGTCGGCGCGGTTCCAGCGTTGGGCGGCGCCATGGCCATGCCGCTGCCATTCGGCCAATGGCTGCTCAGGGTGCGAAGCCCAGCGCACCTGCGGCCCTTCGATGCGCACCGTGAGCGGCAGGCGCTGGGTGATGGCCAGGGCACGTTCGGTGCTGGGAACGCCGCTGGCGCTGATGTCGCTGGCCAGGCGGTCCACATAGTCCATCAGCAGCGGGCGCGCCGCTTCGCGCCAGCCCACGGAAAACGCTTTCTGTGCCCCGGTGAAAAACACCAAGCTCATGCCCGCAGCGAGCAGCAGGAACACCAGCACCAGGCGCAGCTTGATGGAGTGGGCGACGCGGTGTCTGACGCGTTTCCAGGATGAAGAACGTGGGTTCATTGCGTATCTGTTTTCCATGACACAGCAACCACAGCCCCGCGCACGAGGCGACCTGGCCCAGGGCACCGCCGGACCGACTTTGCCGGATGGCTGGTGCCGCCCCCTTGGGGGTAGCGCGAAGCGCTGCGGGGGTGTTTCACTTCAGGCGGGCAGTCGGCGCAGCGCCAGCGAGTAGCCGGCGTTGCGCAGGGTCTTGATGCAGTCCAGCGGCTCCAGCTTCTTGCGCAGGCGGCTCACCACGATGTCCACCGCGCGGGTGTAGAGGTCGGCCTCATGGCCGCGCAACTGGCTGAGGATGTCGTCGCGGCTGAACACCTTGCCGGGCTCGCGCGCCAGCAGCAGCAGCAGCTCGTATTCGGTGCCGGTCAGCTCAATCTCCTGCCCCTGGCGCGTGACGCTGCGCCGCGCGGTGTCCAGGCTCAGCCCCTCGAAGCGCAGTTCGTGCTGCGCCTGGCCGTGTCCCGTCGCACCCGAGGTCTGGCCACCGTTGCCGCTGCGCCGCCGCAACACGGTCTGCACGCGCGCCACCAGCTCGCGCGGTTCGAACGGCTTGGGCAGGTAGTCGTCGGCACCGAGTTCGAGCCCCACCACCCGGTCCATCACATCGCCGCGCGCGGTGAGCATGACGATGGGCATGTCGCTGTCCTTGCGGATGGTGCGGCACAACTCGAAGCCGTCCATCTCGGGCAGCATCACATCCAGAATCGCGGCGTCGAAACCACCCCCACGCAACAGCGCCAGCCCGGTGCTGGGCCGGGTGGCGTGCACCAGCCGCAGTTCAAACCGCTGGAAGTACGCGGCCAGCGGCGGACCGAGGTTCTCGTCGTCGTCGATCAGGAGGATGCGGTTCATGACCGGATTCTGGCAGGCCGCTCAATGCACCATGCCACACAGTGCACGGTGGCGCAGGATCAGTCGGCGCAGGCGCTGCTGCCCGGTGCGCGCCATGGCGTCGAAACGGTCACCCAGCGCCAGCAGGTGCGGCAACAGGGGCGCGGCTTCCAGCGGCTGGTGCTGCGATACCCGAGCCCACAAAGCCAGTGCGTGCTGCCGGTCGAACCGCGGACCCCAGAACAGGGTCAGCAGCTCGGCATGCGGGTCCTCGGCACCGGCCAGCAACACCGCCGTGTGCGATCGTCCCTGCCGGGTGATCGCGCGCAGGGCTTCAGCCACGGCCCCACCAGCCGTGGCGGCGTTTCTCCAGCCGCTCGCGTACCTGCTTCTGCTGCTCGGGGTTGAGGCTGTCGTAGAAGTCGCCAAAGGCGCTCAGCATCTTCGGCCCGCTGCCCTGCAGCACCTGGGTTTTCTGATCCAGCAGGGCCTGCGCCTTGGCGCGGTCGAACTTGTCACCCGCGATCAGCGCCTGGATGTCGGTGCGCGGGTCGCTGCTGCCCCGCAAGGCCTTGCGGGAAGCGATCATCTCGTCGGCCAGCACACCGAGCTTGGCCTTCTGCTCGGCGTTCAGCTCCAGCCGACTCTCGATTTTTTCGATCGCCTTGCCGCGCACCTCGGTGATGCGCTCCTCGCTCCAGCCGCGGGCGTGGTCGCCGCGCGAACCGCAGGCGGTGAGACCGCCGAGCACGACGGTGGCGGCGGCCAGGCCAATAAGAGTGCGTTGGATCCAGCTTGTCATGACGGTGCTCCTTTCAAGGGGCTGTTGAACACGACCGTCATGGTGCCGGTGCCAGAGGCGGCATGGGTGTCGGCGCGGTAGCGGTTGTTTTCGTTTTGTTTCTGCGGTCCGCCATGCCATCGTCAAAGTTCGTTCACGAGACCGTCACGCAGCGCAGGCACGCTGTCGATGTCATTGCCCCACACACCTTCACCATGACTCACCACCTCCGCACCCTGCCTGCTTCACTGGCATTCGCTCTGACGCTGGCTGCCCCGATCTCCCACGCCCAGAATGTCCACCCGGCCACCCTCGCCGGACACGCCATCCTTCCGGCGCAGAGCTTCATCGCCGCGCCCAAGGATGCCCCGGCTGACCTGCAGGTCAGCGGCAAGTTCACCACCGGCCAGCGCGTCGAAGCCATCGGCAGCGTCGAAGGCAAGTCGGCCGGTCGCCCCACAGGCGTGTTCCTGCCGTTCAAGGGCCAGCCGGTGCAGGGCCATTCGGGCATCAAACGCATGGCCGACGGCAGCTTCTGGCTGCTGACCGACAACGGCGCGGGCTCCAAGGCCAACTCGCCCGACTTCGCGCTGTTCCTCAACCGCTACGCGGTGGACTTCAAGAGCGGCCAGTTCAAGCGCCTGCAGACCGTGTTTCTGCACGACCCCGACAAGAAAGTGCCGTTTCGCATCGTCCACGAAGGCACGAAGCAGCGCTACCTCACCGGCTCGGATTTCGACCTGGAAGGCTTCCAGATCGCCGACGGGCACTTCTGGATCGGTGACGAGTTTGGCCCGTACCTGATCAAGGCCGACATGAAGGGCCGGGTACGGGCCGTCCATGAAACGAAGGTGGACGGCAAGACCATCGTTTCGCCCGACCACCCTTCGGTGGTGATTCCGGGCGCTCCGAACGGCGAGCTGAAGTTCCAGTCGCGCCGCTCCAAGGGTTATGAAGGCCTGGCCTCATCACCCGACGGCAGCAAGCTCTACGCCCTGCTCGAAGGCGCGCTGTGGGACGAGGCCACCAAGGCACCCGAAGCGCTGGACGGCAAACAGTACCTGCGCGTGCTGGAATTCGACGCGAAGGCCGGGCAGTGGACCGGCCGCCACTGGAAATACATGCTCGAAGCCAACCACCACGCCATCGGCGACTTCAACATGATCGACGGGACCACGGGTCTGATCATCGAACGTGACAACGGCGAAGGCACGGCCGACAAAGCCTGCCCCGAAGGCCAGCGCCGCGCAGACTGCTTCCACGATCTGGCCAGGTTCAAGCGGGTTTACAAGGTCGAGATGAACGAAGCCAACGTGAATGGCGCCCTGCGCAAAATCGGTTTTATCGACCTGATGGCGATTGCCGATCCGAACCGGCTGGCCCGCAAGCCCCTCACCAACGGCGTCCTGACGTTCCCCTTCTTCACGATTGAAAACGTGGACGTGGTGGACGCCAGGCACATCGTGGTCGGCAACGACAACAACCTGCCCTTCTCCAGCAGCCGCGAGCCGAACCAGGCCGACGACAACGAACTGATCCTGCTCGAAGTGGGGGAGTTTCTGAAGGCGCGCTGAGCG
>PNMN01000207.1 GCA_013823655.1 Comamonadaceae bacterium
TCAACGGCAACGGTTTCCTGCAGGTCACCATGCCCGACGGCACCACCGGCTACACCCGCGACGGCAGCCTGCAGCTCGACGCCCAGGGCCGCATGGTCACCAGCAGCGGCTACCCGCTCAGCGCGGGCATCACCATCCCGGCCGAAGCGCAGAGCGTCACCGTGTCGGCCGACGGCGTGGTCTCGGTCAAGATGCCGGGCCAGGCCACGCCGCAGTCGGTGGGCAACATCGAGCTGGCCAACTTCGTCAACCCGGCCGGCCTGGAGCCGCGCGGCCAGAACCTCTTTGGCGAGAGCCTGGCCTCGGGCAATCCCGTCACCGGCGCGCCGGGTTCTTCGGGCATGGGCAACGTGATGCAGGGCTTCGTCGAGACCTCCAACGTCAACGTGGTGCAGGAGCTGGTGACCATGATCCAGACCCAGCGCGCCTACGAAATGAATTCCAAAGCCATCACCACCTCGGACCAGATGCTGCAGCGGCTGAGCCAGCTGTAGGAATAGGACCACCCCCGTCGCTTGCCCACTGCGTGTGGCCGCTCCGCCCCTCAAGGGGCAACGCTGGCGGCCGGGCAAAGCCCGATCCGCGGCGTTCTGGGTTTCGGGCACGTGCTCCGGCTGCTGGCGGATTCGTATTGAAGGACTGTCATGAAACGCACCGCTCTCTCTTCCGCTGTTCTGCTTTCTCTGGGCCTCTTGCTCGGGGGCTGCGAAACCTTGCAGCGCTCGCCGCAGGTGGACGTGGTGCCGGTGGCGCCGGTGCGGTTTGCGGCCGAACCCGCTGCAGCGCCGGCCACGGGCAGCCTGTTCAATGCGGCGAGTTTTCGCCCGGCGTTCGAGGACCCGCGCGCGCGTCTGCCGGGCGACAGCCTGACGATACAGATCAGCGAGCGCGTCAGCGCGAGCCAGAAGTCGTCTTCCAGCATCGACCGTTCGGGCGACATCTCGGGCAGCGTCTCGGCGTTTCCGTTCCTCAAGACGCCGCTGCTGGACAAGCTCAGCGTCGGCGCCGAATCCAGCAACACCTTTGCCGGCAAGGGCGGCACCGAAAGCGCCAACACCTTCTCGGGCTCGATCACCGCCACCGTGCTGGAGGTGCTGCCCAACGGGCACCTCGTGGTGGCGGGTGAAAAGCAGATTGGCGTGAATGAAAACGTGGACGTGCTGCGCTTCTCCGGCACCGTCGATCCGCGCCAGATCCGGCCCGGCAACGTGATCGCCTCCACCCAGGTGGCGAACGCGCGCATCCAGTCGCGCAACCGCGGCGCGCAGGGCGAGGTGCAGGCAATTGGCTGGCTCTCCCGGTTCTTTTTGAGCCTTTCGCCGTTCTGAGCCTGCCTAGCATCCAAGGCATGAAGCCGTCACGCCCGGTCACAGCCATGCACACACCGACTCCCCGCCGCCTGTTCACCGCGGGCCTGACGCCGCGCACCACCGGGCAGCGCGTGTCCGGTGCCTGTGCGCTGCTGCTGGCCGGTCTGATCGGGTGGGGTGTTTCGCTGCCGGCGCAGGCCGTTCGCATCAAGGAAATCGCCACCGTGCAGGGCGTGCGCAGCAACCAGCTCACCGGCTACGGCCTGGTGGTCGGCCTGGACGGCACCGGCGACCAGACCACCCAGATGCCCTTCACCGCGCAGAGCATGCAGAACTACCTGCAGCAGTTCGGCCTGAGCCTGCCACCCGGGGCCAGCATGCAGCTCAAGAACGTGGCGGCCGTGCTGGTCACCGCGCAGCTGCCCGCCTTTGCCCAGCCGGGCCAGACCATCGACGCGACCGTGTCGTCGATCGGCAACGCCAAGTCGCTGCGCGGGGGCACGCTGATCACCACGCCGCTCAAGGGCGCCGACGGCCAGATCTACGCACTGGCGCAGGGCAATCTGCTGGTGGGTGGCGCGGGCGCCGCGGCCGGCGGCAGCAAGGTGCAGATCAACCACCTGAGCGCCGGTCGCATACCCGGGGGCGCCCAGGTCGAGCGCGTCGTGCCCACGTCGTTCGCCCTGGGCGAGACGATCGATCTCGGACTCAACAGCGCCGACTTCCAGACCGCGCGCCGCGTGGCCGAAGCGGTCAACCGGCGGCTCGGTGACGGCACGGCCAGCGCCATGGACGGGCGCGTGGTGCGCCTGCGCGCACCGACCGATGCCAACGCGCGCGTGAGCTTCCTGGCCGAGGTGGAAGAGCTGCGCCTGGAAACCACCGCGCCGGTGGCCCGGGTCATCATCAACGCGCGCACCGGCTCCATCGTCATGAACCAGGCCGTCACGCTGGGCGCCTGTGCGGTGGCGCACGGCAACCTCTCGGTCAGCATCAGCGCCACCCCGGTGATCAGCCAGCCCAACCCGCTGTCCGTCGGGGGCCAGACGGTGCAGGCCGAAAAGGCCAACATCGCCATCACGCAGGACGCAGGCTCGCTGATCGAGATGAAGGCCGCGCCCAAGTTGTCGGAGGTGGTGCGCGTGCTCAACGCGCTGGGGGCCACGCCGCAAGACCTGCTGGCCATTTTGCAGGCCATCAAGGCCGCCGGCGCCCTCAACGCCGAGCTGGAGGTGATATGAAACCCCTCCATCGCTTGCTCGCTTCGCGCAGCCGCTCCCGCGCGGCTCTGGAATGCTCACCCTTCGCGCCGGACATGCGGGTGCTGTCGGTGTGTCGCATGCGTTGCGCGGTCAGTGGTGTGTTGCGCGTGGATGCGGTTTCGCGGCGCTTGCAGCGCACCGGTGTGGCGCGTGGGAGGCCGCTGTGAGCGTGTCCAGCGCGCGGTCGTTCCAGGGTCTGGCGGCCGATCCGTCGGCGCTCAATGCGCTGCGCTACGGCGCGGCGGGTCAGGGCGACAAGGCCGCCTTGAAAGAGGCGGCCAAGCAGTTTGAATCGCTCTTCATGCGCGAGCTCATCAAGAGCATGCGCGAGGCCACCACCCAGTCCGGCCTGATGGACGGCCAGGGCAGCGCCCTGGGCCACGACCTGCTGGACCAGCAGTTCGCGGTCCAGCTCTCGGGCCTGCCGGGGGGGCTGTCCGAGGCCATCGAGCGCCAGCTCGGTCGCCAGATGGGCCATGCCACCGGCCAGGGCAGCGCCGCACCGCTGAGCAGCGCCACCCCGGCCAGCACGGTGGGCCGCGCTGCGGGCGGCACGCGCCAGGCCGATTTTGTGAACCAGCACGCGCAGGCGGCCCAGGCGGTGGCGCGCGAGTCCGGCATACCCGCGAGCTTCATGATCGGCAAGGCCGGTCACGAGACCGGCTGGGGCCGCAGCGAAATCCGCCACCGCGACGGCTCGAATTCGTTCAACCTGTTCGGCATCAAGGCCACCGGCAACTGGAGGGGCAAGGTGGCCGAGATCACCACCACCGAGTACGTGGACGGCACGCCGCGCAAGGTCGTGGCACGCTTCCGTGCCTACGACTCGTACGCCGAATCCTTCCGCGACTACGCCCGGCTGATCGGCAACAGCCCGCGCTACGACCAGGTGATGGAGCAGCTCGGTTCCGTGCAGGGCTTTGCCACCAGCGTGCAAAGAGCCGGCTACGCCACCGATCCGAACTACGCGGCCAAGCTCAGCCGCGCGATCAACATGACGCTGAGCCTGCAGCGCTCGACCACATGACCGCCGCCCTGAACATCGGAGCGCGCGCGCTCACCGCCAATCTTTCGGCGCTGCAGGTTGTCGGGCACAACATCGCCAACGTCAACACCGCGGGCTACTCGCGCCAGTCGGTGAGCATGGTGTCCGCGGGCTACCAGACCCTGGGCGGCAACTACTACGGCAAGGGTGCCGAGATCGGCACCGTCACCCGCACCCACAGCGCCTACCTGACGCGCGAGGCGCAGCTCGCGGCGTCGGTGGCGGCGGCCGACACCGAGCGCCTGCAGCGCCTGCAGCAGCTCGAAACCCTGTTCCCCACCGGTGCCTCCGGTCTGGGCGCGGCGGTCAACGACATGCTCAACGCCTGGTCCGACGTGGCCTCTTCGCCCACCCACCTGCCCGCGCGCGTGGTGGCGCTGGCGCGCGGCGAAGAACTCGCGGCCCGCATGCGCGACACCGCCGGCCAGATCGATGCGCTGGCTTACAGCGGCCACCAGCAGGCGCAGAGCACGGTCGAGGGCATCAACCGGCTGGCCCAGGACATCGCGCGGGTCAACCAGCGCATCATCGAAAACCAGGGTCAGACCGGCCAGCCCAACGACTTGCTGGACCAGCGCGATGCGCTCATGGCCCAGCTCAGCCGCTTCGTGCAGACTACCACCGTGGCCGCCGACGACGGCAGCCTGAGCGTGTTCGTGGCCGGCAGCCAGCCGCTGGTGCTGGGCCAGACCGCCAACGCGCTGGCGCTGCAACGCGACCCGGTGGACGCCACGCAGTCGCGCATCGCCTTCGTGCAGGGCGGTGTCGCGCAGGCCTTGCCCGAGACGTCCCTGGGCGGTCAGCTCGGCGGCCTCATGGGCTTTTTGCAGCAAGACCTGCCCGCAGCGCAGAACCAGCTCGGCCGCATGGCGCTGGCGCTCAACAGCAGCCTGAACACCCAGCACCGGCTGGGCGTGGACCTGAGTGGCAACGCCGGGGGCCACTTTTTCGTGCCCACGGCCCCGGCCGCCGCCATGCCCGCCACCAGCAACACCGGCACGGCGCAGATCCAGACCACCGTGAACGACCCGGGCGCGCTCGTGGCCTCGGACTACCGCATCACCGCCACCGCCACCGGCTTTGACATCGTGCGCACGGCCGACGGCAGCAGCCGCAGTGTCGCGGCCTTGCCCGCCACCCTGGACGGGCTGAACTTCGAGCTCGGCGCGGGCAGTGCCAGCGTGGGCGACAGCTTTCTGGTGCGGCCCTTTGCCGCGGCCGCGCGCAACCTGCAGATGGCCTTGTCGGCGCCCCACCAGCTGGCCGTGGCCAGTCCGGTGCTGGTCACACCCGGCAGCGGCAACGGCGGTGGCGTGGCCATCGAGAGCCTGTACGCGGTGCAGCCCTCGGCCAACCTGACCGACCCGGTCACGCTCAGCTTC
>PNMN01000208.1 GCA_013823655.1 Comamonadaceae bacterium
CGGAGTACTTGAGCACGATGGAGGTGTTGAGCTTGGAGAGGTTGACCTGCCCCATGGTCCAGCCCCCAAAGCGGCGCTCGCTGATTTCCTCAAAGTGCAGCAGCACCACGTCGGTGTGGCGCTGGTCCTGCACGATGTGGTTGTAGAGCGTGTTGACCGCATCGCGACCGCCCTCGATGGCTTGCAGGAACACGCCACCGCCGTAGCACAGCACGCCGGTGATGCCGTGGTGCAGGTTGTGCGCACGCGAGACTTCAAGAATCGACTCGATGGCGGACTTGGAGCAGTCCTTGTCGATCGAGCGGCTGACATAGAGCAGGCGTACCAGCATGGTGCAGAACTATCAGTTGTTGCGGGGAATGAGCGAGAGGAATTCGCGGCGCAGGTTCGGGTCTTTCAGGAACACGCCGCGCATGACCGAATTGATCATCTTGCTGTCCATGTCCTTCACGCCACGCCAGGCCATGCAATAGTGGCTGGCTTCCATGACGATGGCCAGGCCGTCGGGCTGGGTTTTTTCCTGGATCAGGTCGGCCAGCTGCACCACCGCCTCTTCCTGGATCTGCGGGCGGCCCATGATCCACTCGGCCAGGCGCGCGTACTTGGACAGGCCGATCACGTTGGTGTGTTCGTTGGGCATGACGCCGATCCAGATTTTGCCGATGACCGGGCAGAAGTGGTGGCTGCAGGCGCTGCGCACGGTGATCGGGCCGACGATCATCAGCTCGTTGAGGTGCTCGGCGTTGGGGAATTCCGTGACGCTGGGCGCCTTCACGTAGCGACCGTTGAAGACCTCCTTGAGGTACATCTTGGCCACACGGCGCGCGGTGTCACCGGTGTTGTGGTCCCGGTCCGTGTCGATCACCATGCTGTCGAGCACCCCCTGCATCTTCACCGTCACCTCATCGAGCAGCAACTCCAGTTCACCCGGGTTGATGAACTCGGCGATGTTGTCGTTGGAGTGGAAGCGCTGGCGCGCGGCCTGGATGCGCTCGCGGATCTTCACCGAGACGGGCACGCCCTGATCGTCGCTGGAAGGAGCGGTGGAGGTCATGTCGAAGTCTGTTTTCATGAGCATCGGACCATGCTAACACCGGCCTTGACAGCCCTGAATACCAGGCGGGTGTCTGGGGTTTTACCGGATCTGGATGGCGCGCTTCAATAGCGGTGGCCAGTGATGAACAGCAAGGTCCGCATCACACCGAACGCCACACGGTCCAGCGCCCGCTGTCTCCACGAACGCCGCCCCAGTGCTGCGGCATCCAGCGTTTCGCCCGCATGCGTCAGCAGCGTATCCAGCCGTTCGTGCAGCAGCGTGGCAAAGCGGCGGTCGGTGGTCATCACGTTGGCCTCGCGCGCCAGCAGCAGCGAGAGCGGATCCAGATTGGTCGAACCCACCGTGGCCCAGCGCCGGTCGATCACCGCCACCTTGGCGTGCAGCGCGCTGGGCGCGTATTCGTGGATCTCCACGCCCGCGTCCAGCAAGCGCTGGTAGACCGGGCGCGCCGCGTGGTACTGCATGAAGTTCTCGTACCGCCCCTGCGACAGCAGCCGCACCCGCACCCCGCGTTGCACCGCCATGATGAGCGCGCGGCGCAGTTTGCGCCCGGGAATGAAATACGCATTGGCGATCACGATGTCGTACCGCGCCTCGCCAATGGCCTTGAGGTAGGCGCGCTCGATGTCGTGGCGGTGACCCACGTTGTCGCGCAGCAGCAGCGCCGCGCGTGCGTCATCCACCCCCATCGGGCCGTCGATTTTTGGCTCCCGGGTCTGGGCCTCGGCATCGCTGTTGACGCGACCGCTCCAGCCACTCAGGCCGGTGCGCTGCTCGATCTTGTCGAGCAGCCGCGAAAAATCGCCTACCGGGCTGGTCGCGCGCAAAGCCTCCCAGGCCGCCTTGAACTCGCGCTGGCGCGCACTGCGCACCGCCTGCAGGCGCCACCAGAGCTGCTCCATGGTGTCCACCATCTCGGCCACCAGCGGACCGGCCACGCGCAGCGAAAAGTCCAGCCGCGGCGCGGTCAATCGACCCAGCGACACATCGTCCTGGTCGTCGATGATGTTGATGCCGCCACAAAAACCGAGGGTGCCGTCCACCACGCAGAGCTTGCGGTGCAGGCGGCGCCAGCGGCTGGGTATCAGCAGGCCCAGACTGCCCAGCGGCGCATACACCCGCCAGTGCACACCGGCCTCGCCAAAACGCCGCTGCCATTCGGCCGGCACACGCGGCGTGCCCACGCCGTCCACCACCAGCCGCACGTGCACCCCGCGCTGCGCCGCGCGCTCCAGCGCATGCGCCACGCTCAGCGCCGAACCGGCAAACTCGAAGATATAGGTTTCGAGGTGCACCACCGAACGCGCGGCGTCCATCGCTTCCACCAGCGCCGGGAACAGGTCCACCCCGCTCTGCAGCAGCAGCAGCTGGTGGCCGCTGCGCAGACCGCCAACACCCCGACGCGAGGTCTTCCCGGGTGCGGCGCGGGCTGCGGTGTTCACAGCTCCAGCTCGGCGATCAGGGGCAGGTGGTCGGACATGCGCGACCAGACCCGCCCGTGCGGCACATGGGCCGACACCGGCCTCAAGCCCCGCACGAAGATACGGTCCAGGTGCAGCAGCGGCAGACGCGAGGGATAGGTCGGCAGGCGGATGCCATCGAAGGTGCGCAGGTCCAGATCGGCCATGGGCCTGAGCAGCTGCGCGCCCCAGTCGTTGAAGTCCCCCGCCACGATCAGCGGCGCGCCCGCAGGCAGTTCGCGCGCGATGTACTCGCCCAGCCGCTGCACCTGGCGCGAGCGGCTGGCGTGGATCAGGCCCAGGTGCACCACCACCACATGCACCGCCACGCCATCGACCAGCAGCTCCGCGTGCAGCAGGCCGCGCTGCTCGAAGCGGTGGTCCGACACGTCGGTGTGACCGGTGCCCAGCACCGGCCAGCGCGAAAGCAGCGCGTTGCCGTGTTCCCCGTGCCGGGTGACCGCGTTGGTGCGGTAAACCGACTCGTAGCCCTCGGGCGAGAGATAACCCGCCTGGTCCAGATCGGGCCAGCGGGTGAAGTGTTTTTCCAGCTTGCGGTTGTGCCGCCGCACCTCCTGCAGGCAGACGATGTCGGCATCGAACTGCTCCACCGCGTGGCCGAGGTTGTGTATTTCCAGGCGACGCGCCGGCCCCAGGCCCTGCACGCCCTTGTGGATGTTGTAAGTAGCGACGCGAACAATGCTCATGGGCAAATCATGCCACCAAGCCGGTCACCGATCCGCCGCCGGGCCGCCCCAAGGCGGATCAACCCCCTCGGGGGGGCAGCGACCCGCGCAGCGGCGGAGCGTGGGGGGCGAGGAATTCAGCGCCGGGCCGCCCCAAGGCGGATCAACCCCCTCGGGGGGCAGCGACCCGCGCAGCGGCGGAGCGTGGGGGGCGAGGAATTCAGCGCCGGGCCGCCCCAAGCTGAATTCGCACCCCCTCGGGGGGCAGCGACCCGCGCAGCAGCGGAGCGTGGGGGCCCTATCAACCACAACGACCCAGGCGCGGCAACCATGAAATGGCCTCGGCGTTGGACGACGAAAAGCAGCGGTCCATGGCCTCGGGCCAGGGCAACCAGACCTGCGCGCTGTGCTCGCGCGGGCTGAGCCGCACCGGGATCACCGCCGGGATGCACAGGCCAAACACCCGCTCGGTGTTGTGCACCACACCCGGCGCGTAGCGGTGGCGCCACTGCGGGTAGATCTCGTACACGTTCTCCAGTCCCCAGTCGGTCAGCACATGCCCCGGTGCTGCGGCGTCCAGTCCGGTTTCCTCCTGCAGCTCGCGCACCGCCGTCACGCCGAAAGGTTCATCCGCAAAGTCTTTGGACCCCGTCACCGACTGCCAGAAACCCGGCGCATCGGCACGCTCGATCAGCAGCACCTGCAGCGCCGGGGTGTGGATCACCACCAGCACGGACAGCGGGATCTTGAACGGACGGGGTTCGGTCATCGGTGCGCTGCCGTCAAAAAAAAGGCGCTGATCCAGCGCCTTTTCATTTTGCCGCAGCCCAAGATCAGGCCGACTTGGCCAACTCCACGTTGCGCAGGCGGATGTGCAGTTCGCGCAGCTGTTTTTCATCCACCAGGCTCGGCGCCTGCGTCAGCAGGCACTGGGCGCGCTGGGTCTTGGGGAAGGCGATGACGTCGCGGATCGACTCGGCGCCGGTCATCAGCGTGACGATGCGGTCCAGACCAAAGGCCAGGCCACCGTGCGGCGGTGCACCGTACTGCAGCGCGTCGAGCAGGAAGCCGAATTTGACTTGCGCTTCTTCGGGCGTGATCTTGAGCGCGTCAAACACCTTCTGCTGCACGGCGGCGGTGTGGATGCGCACCGAGCCGCCACCGATTTCCCAGCCGTTGAGCACCATGTCGTAACCCTTGGCGATGCACTTCTCGGGCGCGGTCACCATCCAGTCTTCGTGACCGTCTTTCGGTGCCGTGAAGGGGTGGTGCACGGCGGTCCAGCGGTCGGCCTCTTCGTCGTGCTCGAACATCGGGAAGTCCACCACCCACATCGGCGCCCAGCGGTCTTCAAACAAGCCGTTCTTCTTGCCCAGCGCGCTGTGGCCGATCTTCAGGCGCAGCGCACCGATGGCGTCGTTGACGATCTTGGCCTTGTCGGCGCCGAAGAACAGGATGTCACCGTCCTGCGCGCCGCTGCGCTTGAGGATTTCGTTCAACGCGGTGTCGTGGATGTTCTTCACGATCGGGCTTGCAAGCCGTCGCGGCCCTTGGCCAGCTCGTTGACCTTGATCCAGGCCAGGCCCTTGGCACCGTAAATCTTGACGAACTCGGTGTAGGCGTCGATCTCGCTGCGCGGCATCTCGGCACCGCCGCGCACGCACAGCGCGACCACGCGGCCACCCTTCATCTGGGCCGGCGCGCTGAAGACCTTGAAGTCCACGTCGGCCATGACGTCGGTCAGTTCGGTGAACTCCATCTTCACGCGCAGGTCCGGCTTGTCGGAGCCGAA
>PNMN01000209.1 GCA_013823655.1 Comamonadaceae bacterium
CTTCTTCACATCGTGGATGAAGCCCATGTCGAGCATGCGGTCGGCCTCGTCCAGCACCAGCAGCTGCACGCCGGCCAGGTCCAGAAAACCTTGCTGTTGCAAGTCGAGCAGGCGGCCGGGCGTGGCCACCAGGATGTCCACACCGCGCTTCATCGCGTTGATCTGCGGGTTCATGCCGACGCCGCCGAACACGACGGTGGAGGTCAGCGACAGGTGTTTGCCGTAGGTGCGCACCGATTCTTCGACCTGGGCCGCCAGTTCGCGGGTGGGCGTCAGCACCAGTGCGCGGATGGCGATGCCGCCAAAGCGGTTCTTGGACCGCTCACCCACGCTCAGCCGGTGCAGCATGGGCAGGGTGAAGGCGGCGGTCTTGCCGGTGCCGGTCTGGGCACCACCGAGCAGGTCGCGCCCGGCCAGCACGGCGGGGATCGCTTCGACCTGGATGGGGGTGGGGGTTTCGTAACCGTGCTCGCGCACAGCTTGCACGATGGCCGGGGCCAGGTTCAGTTCGTCAAAGTTCATTCAGATGAGGCGCCCGTCCAGGGCGCTGGGGGCATCTGCCACTCCCGATGGCAAGGTGCCAATGGGCCAGAACGGACAGATGGATTCAAGGATGGGCGCCACCTTGGGTAGGGTAAGCGCCCCAGCGAGATCGCTGGTGACGGGCCGACTGGAGTGCCCGAACGGGGCGTATTGTCGCACGGCTTGCAGTCTGTCTGCCGGGAGCGTCCGCTGGCCGCCTGCCGGTGTCCATCGGTCGGGGGCGATTCCATAATCCTAGAAACCGCAGTTGACCGCGCTCTGTCCGCTGGAAATGCCCATGAACGCTGAGAAAACTGGCCACGAAGAGGCTCACCCGCTGGGTGATGGCGCTACAGACCCGATTGAGCCGCCAGGGAGTGCGCTGGCGGCGTTGCTCCTCCTTGCGGGCAGGAGCCCGCTGCGTCGTCGCGCCTTGCCAGCCCACTCCCTGCCAGCCCACTCGGGCCCGTCCAACTGCGGTTTCTAGGATGATGTTTTTTGCCCCGCCCACGCCCCATGTCCACCGCCGTTCTGCACACGCCCCAGCTGATCCGTTCCGGTGTCACCAACGACACCGGTCGGCTGCGCCCGACGCTGCAGCACACGCTGGAGGCGGCCTTGTCGATCTCCGACGCGATGATCGACGAGCTGCTGGCGGGGCTGGCGCCGGTGTGCGACCTGGACCGCCAGAGCCCGTTGCCGCTGGACCTGGAGCTGGTGAACGTGGCCCAGGTCGAGCGCCTGATCCGCAGCGCCGACGGCCTCAAGCGCGACTGGCACCAGCAACTGCGCCAGGTGTTCTACCAAGGACAAGGCAGCGCGGCGCCCAGCGTGCGCTTTGACGACCTGCGCCTGCTGGACGACCGGCAGATCAACGCCAGCATCGAGTTCGCCACCGCCGAGCAGGCCTTGCTGGGGTCCACGGCCGACCTGCTGCCGCGCCTGAACGCGCTGGTGAGCAACCTCATGGGCTGGCTCACCGTGCAGCCCGATCTCAACCCGTTGCGGCCCCAGGCCTACGCGCTGGCCCTGCGCGCGCTGATGACGCAGCATGTGCCCGATGCGCGGCAGCGCAGCGCGCTGTTTGTGCCGGTGGCCAGCATCCTGGGCGAGAGCTTGCGCCTGGTGTACCGCGAACTCATCCAGTGGCTGCTGGCCCATGGGGTGGAGCCGCTGCTCGCGCCGAACGCGCGGCAGACCCCCGACCAGCCACCCAGCCAGGCGGTCGGCCGCACGCTGCTCACGCTCAGCCGGCTGCGCCAGTTGCTGGCCGGCGACCTGAACACACCGGCCCAGGGTGGCCCGGCGTTCCTGCACACCGTGCCGGCCTCCATGACGGCGCTGGAAGACATGGGCCTGATCGAACCGCTGTTGCTGCGCCTGCGCCAGCGCCCGCCGCCGGTTGGCGACGGGCCTGCGACGGCCTTGCCCGAACTGCCGGTGGTGAGCGGGCAGAACCTGGGTCGTCTGCTGGGGCAGGAGGTGGTGCGCCTGATGCTGGAGGCGCTGACGCACGACCAGCGCCTGCTGCCCGCCATCCGCCAGCAGATCGGTCTGCTGGAGCCGGCGCTGGTGCGCCTGTCGCAGGCCGAACCGCGCTTCTTCAGCGAACGCCAGCACCCGGCGCGCCTGTTGCTCGAAGCCATCACCCAGCGCAGCCTGGGTTACCAGAGCCATGCCGACGAGGGTTTTGACGCGCTGCTGCAATCGATGCGCGCGGCGGTGCGCTCGATCAACCGGGTGGAGGTGTCGGAGGCGATTTTTGCCCGCCTGCTCAAGCGCTTGCGCCAGCGCTGGAAGCAGGACGACGCTCGCAAGCTGCAGCGCCGTGCCGACGCCGCCCGCGCCCTGCTGCACGCCGAGCAGCGCCAGATCCTGGCCGAGCGCCTGGCGGTGGACCACCGGCAGCGCCTGCACGGCAAGGCCGTGCCCGAGTTCGTGCAGCGTTTCCTGACCGGACCCTGGGCCCAGGCCGTGGCCGAGTCGCAGCTCGATCCGGCGCCCGCGGGCGAGGCGGTCGAACCGCTGGACGGGGTGGCCGACGAACTGATCTGGAGTGTGCAACCGGCGCTGATCCGGCGCGATGTGGACCGCCTGGGTCGGCTGGTGCCCCGCCTGGTGACCCAGTTGCGCGATGGGTTGCAGCGCATCGGCTACCCGGTGGAGCTGAGCGGGCCGTTCCTGGACGCGCTGGTGGCCCTGCACGAAAAGGCCTTCGACACGCCCACGCTCACCGCAGTCCCGTTCATCGAACTGACCGATGTGGTGGAACCCGAGCCCCGGCCCGCAGCGTGCCCGGACGCAACAGCCGATGGGCCTGCGGGTGCCCCCGAGGAAAACCGGGAGCCCGCACCGGAGACCTTCTGGATCGCCGGGCAGGCCGCGCAAGACGCAGGCTTCGTCGAAGCGTTCTCCGGCCCCATGCCGCTGGAGCCGCTGGCACCGGCGGACCTGGACACCGGCGCCTGGGTGGACTTGAAGGTGCAGGGCGAATGGGTGCGCGCGCAGCTCACCTGGACCAGCCCGCGCGGTGGGCTCTACATGTTCATTTCGGCCAAGGGGCTGGCCCATTCCATGACCCGGCGCACGCTCGAGCGCCTGCTCGGCAACGACGCGCTGCACATCGTTTCCCGCGCCGGGGTGGTCGAGAGCGCGCTCGACGCCGTGGCACAGCAGGCGCTGCGCAACACCCGGGGAATCGACGGCGTGGTCGGCGCACCCGACACGCCGACCGGCGATAATTGACGCTTTGGGCGTCGGCCTTCCTGAACCCGGGAGCGCGCCGCCAGTCAGCCCAGCGGGCTGACGCGCCCACCCATCCACACCCCACAGACCTGCCATGGCCCAATACGTCTTTTCCATGAACCGTGTCACCAAGACCGTGCCGCCCAAGCGGCAGATCTTGAAGAACGTGTCCATCAGCTTCTTCCCAGGCGCCAAGATCGGCGTGCTCGGCCTCAACGGTTCGGGCAAGTCCACGCTGCTGAAGATCATGGCCGGCATCGACAAGGAGATCGAGGGCGAAGCCATCGCCATGCCGGGCATCCAGATCGGCTACCTGCCGCAGGAACCGCAGATCAACCCCGAGCAGACCGTGCGCCAGGCGGTGGAAGAGGGCATCGGCGGTGCGCTCAAGGCCAAGGCGCGCCTGGAAGAGGTGTACGCCGCCTACGGCGAAGAAAACGCCGACTTCGATGCCCTGGCCGCCGAACAGGCCGAGCTGGAGGCCATCATCGCCGCCTCGGGCTCGGAGAACGCCGACCTGCAACTGGAGCTGGCCGCCGACGCGCTGAACCTGCCGCCCTGGGACGCCACCATCAAGAACCTCTCGGGTGGGGAGAAGCGCCGCGTGGCCCTGTGCCGCCTGCTGCTGAGCAAGCCCGACATGCTGCTGCTCGACGAACCGACCAACCACCTGGACGCCGAGTCGGTGGAGTGGCTGGAGCACTTTCTGCAGCGCTTTCCCGGCACCGTGGTGGCCATCACCCACGACCGCTACTTCCTGGACAACGCGGCCGAGTGGATTCTGGAACTCGACCGCGGCCACGGCATCCCGTGGAAGGGCAACTACTCCGACTGGCTGGACCAGAAAGAAAAGCGGCTGGAGACCGAGCAGAAGTCCGAAGACGCCCGCAGCAAGGCGATGAAGGAAGAACTCAAGTGGGTGCGCTCCAACGCCAAGGGTCGCCAGGCCAAGAGCAAGGCGCGCCTGGCGCGCTTCGAGGAACTGAGCGACGTTGAATACCAGAAGCGCAACGAGACCAACGAGATCTTCATCCCGGTGGCCGAGCGCCTGGGCAACCAGGTGATCGAGTTCAAGAACGTCAGCAAGTCCTTCGGCGACCGCTTGCTGATCGACAACCTGAGTTTTTCGGTGCCGCCGGGCGCCATCGTCGGCATCATCGGCCCCAACGGCGCGGGCAAGTCCACGCTGTTTCGCATGATCCAGGGTGTGGAAAAACCCGATTCGGGCACGGTCGATATTGGCCAGACCGCCAAACTGGCCTTTGTGGACCAGAGCCGCGAGAGCCTGGACGGCAGCAAGACGGTGTGGCAGGACGTTTCGGGCGGGCTCGACAACATCGTGGTCGGCAAGTTCGTCATGCCCAGCCGTGCCTACATCGGCCGCTTCAACTTCAAGGGCAACGACCAGCAGAAGCTGGTGGGCAATCTCTCGGGTGGTGAGCGCGGTCGCCTGCACCTGGCCAAGACCCTGGCCCAGGGCGGCAACGTGCTGATGCTGGACGAACCTTCGAACGACCTCGACGTGGAAACCCTGCGCGCACTGGAAGAAGCGCTGCTGGAATTCGCCGGCTCGGCGATGGTGATCTCGCACGACCGCTGGTTCCTCGACCGCATCTGCACCCACATCCTGGCCTGCGAAGGCAACTCGCAGTGGTACTTCTTCGACGGCAACTTCTCGGAATACGAGGTGGACAAGAAG
>PNMN01000210.1 GCA_013823655.1 Comamonadaceae bacterium
ACCCCAGAGCGCCGAATACCATCCCGAAGTTGACACTGGTGTGCACCTGATGATGGTGCTGGACATGAGTGCGCGCCTGGGCGCCAGCCTGCCGGTCCGCTTCGCCTGCCTGTGCCACGACCTCGGCAAGGGCAGCACGCCCGCCGACGTGCTGCCGCGCCACATCGGCCATGAAGAACGCAGCGCCCGGCTGCTCAAGGGCGTGTGCGAGCGCTGGCGGGTGCCGCGCGAATGCCGCGAACTGGCCGATGTGGTGGCGCGCGAGCACGGCAACCTCCACCGCAGCCACAGCCTCAGCCCCACTGCGGTGCTGCGCCTGCTCGAACGCTGCGACGCCCTGCGCCGACCCGAGCGCTTCACCGAGGTGCTGCTGGCCTGCGAATGCGACGCGCGCGGGCGCCTCGGTTTTGAAGAGAGTGGATACCCGCAGCGCGAACGCCTGCTGCGCGCGCTGGACGCTGCCGTCGCGGTGGACCCCCAACCGCTGGCCGCGCAGATCAGCGCCAGCCTGCCCGCAGACGCCAGCGCGCAGGCACGCGCCCAGCTGGGGCCGCGCATCGCGCGCACCATCCACGCGGCACGCGCCCAGGCCGTGGCCGCAGCACTGAATGCCGTAGCCAGCCCGACGTCGTCGGGGTGACCGCTCCACAGTCCTGCGACCGAACATCGAAGATTCCCCTTTCGGACAGCGCGTCCGGGAGGGCAATCGGCGGTTCTTCGCACGGGAGAGCCGTGTCTCGTCCAGGCTCAGGCGGAAAAATGCCCCAACGGGTATCCGTATCATCTTTTTGATCTGGCGTCAACCCGCAGCTTCCCCGGCTCTTCAAAGCATACCCATACCGGTAGTCTTTGATCTTCATCAACCCAGTGCCCCGAGGAGACAACACACATGCCCACGCAACAACGCTCCATGCCCTGCCCCATGCACACCGCCATCGCGGCCGCCCTGCTGGGCCTGGTGTCCCTGCCCGCCGTCGCCACCAACGGCATGAACCTGGAAGCCTACGGCGCCAAGGCAGGTGGCATGGGCGGTGCCTCGTTCGCCTATGAAAACGGCAACTCGGCCATGATGAACAACCCGGCCACGCTGGGTCTGCGCCAGGAGGGTCAGAACATTGGCCTGGGTCTGACCTTGATGATGCCGGATGTGAAGACGATCACTCCGATGGGAACCACCGCTGAATCCGACGGCGACAAGTACTGGATGCCTTCTATTTCGTACATGCGCAAGTCCGGCAAATTCACCTATGGCGTCGGCATGCTGGCCCAGGGTGGTATGGGCACCGAGTACGGCAGCTCACTGTCCGGCAGTCCCACAATGCCTTTTCGTTCGGAGGTCGGCTTCGGTCGCCTGATGTTCCCGCTCGCGTTCAACGTCAACGAGAAACTCACTGTGGCCGGCCAGATCGACTACGTCTGGGCCAGCATGGACGTGCAAATGTCGCCAGACGGCACCAACTACGTCAGCTTCAGCAACAACAATGACTTCTCCGGCGCGGCCAAGGGCAACGGCTGGGCATACAAGCTGGGTGCCCATTACAAGCTCTCGGACGCGTTCTCGGTGGGCGCGACCTACCACAGCAAGACCGACATCAGTGACCTCGAAGGCAGCGGAACCCTTAACAGCAATCCGGCGCGCTTCAAGGTGATCGACTTCCAGTGGCCGGAAACCTACGGCGTGGGTATGGCATGGCAGGCCACGCCCGGGTTCATGCTGAC
The DNA here is from genome assembly GCA_013823655.1 of Comamonadaceae bacterium. Lineage (GTDB taxonomy): Bacteria > Pseudomonadota > Gammaproteobacteria > Burkholderiales > Burkholderiaceae_C > Hydrogenophaga. Next base: position 1,720 of record PNMN01000210.1, read on the forward strand.
CGCCGACATCAAGCACATCGGCTGGAAGGACAGCATGAAGGATTTCCGGCTGTCCGCCAACGTCATGGGCATGGGCTGGAACAACTTCCCCCCGTTGCCCCAGAACTGGAAGGACCAGACGGTCTTCATGATCGGTGGCCAGTACATGCTGCGCCCAGGTCTCGCCCTGCGCGCGGGCATCAACCACGCCAGCAACCCGGTGCCCGATGGCACGCTCAACCCGCTGTTCCCCGCCACCATCGAGACCCACTACACCTTCGGAGTGGGCTGGAACATCGGCGGCGGCCATTCGGTGGCGGGCTCGCTGGCGATCGCACCCAAGGTGACCAGAACCAACCCGAACATGTTTGGCCCTGGTGTGGCCGGCACCGTGTCGCACAGCCAGAGCACCCTGCGCGTCAACTACAACCACAGCTTCTGACAGCCTGCCAGCCCGAGGGCCCCGGACGTCGGCAACGGCATCCGGGGTCTTTTCACGTCTGCGGCGCGGCGGGCCCACCCGATAATCAGTCCATGGCCCACCTGCTGATTGTTGAAGACGACGAACTCCTGCGCGACGGCCTGAGCGCCCAGCTGAGCCAGGCCGGTCACCGCACCACCACCGCCGAAGACGGCGCGGTCGCGTTGGCCCTGCTGGCCAGCGAAGCGTTCGACGGCGTGGTGCTGGACCTCGGTCTGCCCAAGGTGGACGGCCTGAGCGTGCTGCGCCAGCTGCGCCAGCGCACGCCAGCGCTGCCGGTGCTGATTCTCACCGCGCGCGACGGCGTCGAAGACCGCGTCGAGGGCCTCAACGCGGGCGCCGACGACTACCTCACCAAACCCTTCAACCGCGACGAACTGCTGGCGCGCCTGCAGGCCCTGCTGCGCCGCGCCAGCCTGCCGGCCTTCGGCGCGGCGACCCCGCCGGACAGCGCCACCAGCCTGCTGCGGCTGGACCCGCTGGTGCCGCGCGCCTGGCTCGGTGACGAAGTGATCGATCTCACCCAGCGCGAATGGGCGCTGCTGGACCTGCTGGTGCGCCACAGTGGCCAGGTGGTCAGCCGCGAGGACGTGCTCGCGGTCTGGCAGTCCGAGCCCGGCGAGTCCGGCGGCGTCGCGTCCAACGCGCTGGAGGTGTATGTGCACCGCCTGCGCCGCAAGCTCGCGGGCTCGCCGCTGAACATCCGCAACATCCGCGGCCTGGGCTACATGCTGGAGTCGGGCACCACATGAGCGCAGCGCCGGGCCGCCCCAAGCCAGCTCGCACCGCAGCCCGCCGGGCGCAGGTACTCCAGTGAGCGCAGCGCCGGGCCGCCCCAAGCCAGCTCGCACCGCAGCCCGCCGGGCGCAGGTACTCCAGTGAGCGGACCCGCACTCCCCTCCCTGCGCCGCCAGCTGCTCTTGTGGCTGCTGCTGCCCCAGCTGGTGCTGTGGGCCGGGGGCGGTTTGCTGGCCTACCGCTTTGCCCTGACCTACGCCGAGAAAGGCATCGACCAGTCGCTCACGCAGTCGGTGCGCTCGCTGGCGCGGCAGGTCAAACCCGTGGGCTCCGGCTTGCTGGTGGACTTTCCCCGCGCCGCGCAAGACGTGCTGGAAGCCGACCCCGACGACCGCGTGAGCTACATGGTGTCCTCGCCGCCCGGGCAGTTCCTGCTGGGCAACCAGCGCCTGCCGCAACCCGACACCCGGCCCAGCGCAGCGGGTGAACCCCTGCTCTACACGGCCAGCATCGACGGCAAACCGATGCGCTTTGTGGCCCTGGATGTGAGCTACGGCGAAGCCGACGCACCGCAGACCCTGCGCGTGCAGGTGGCCAAGGGCCTGGCGATGCAGCAGCGCATCGCCGGTGAACTGGTGGCCGACATGCTGGCCCCCCTGCTGGCGCTGGGCGTGCTGCTGAGCCTGGCGGTGTACGGCGGCATCCAGCGCGGCCTGTCGCCACTCACCCGGCTCACCGCGCAGCTGGAAAACCGCTCGGTCAACGCCTTGTCACCGATCGCCACCACCCAGGCACCGGGCGAGGTGCATGCGCTGGTGCAGGCCATCAACGGCTTGCTGGGCGAGGTGGCGCGCAGCGTGCAGCAGGAAAAGCGCTTCATCAACGACGCCGCCCACCAGCTGCGCACGCCGCTGGCCGGGCTGATCAGCCAGGTCGAGCTGGCCCAGCGCCAGACCAGCGAGCCGGCGCTGGCCGAGCGCCTGGCCAAGGTGCACACCGGCGCCGAGCGCAGCGCCCACCTGGTGCACCAGCTGCTGACGCTGGCCCGCACCGAAACCCAGGCACGCCGCGAGCCGCTGGACCTGGCCGCGCTGGCGCGCGAGGTGGCGCGCGAATGGACACCGCGCGCCGTGGCAGCGGGCATGGACCTGGGCTACGAAGGCGAAGCGCACCTGACGGTGCAGGGCGACGCGCTGCAACTGCGCGAGGCCCTGAGCAACCTGATCGACAACGCGCTGCGCTACACCCCGCGCGGCAGCAGCATCACGCTGCGCGTGAGCCGGGGCAGCGACGGCGCGCGCCTGGCGGTGGAAGACAACGGCCCGGGCCTGAACCCCGAAGACCTGGCCCATGTGTTCCAGCGCTTCTGGCGCGGCAGCCAGCAACCCGGCGGCTGCGGCCTGGGCCTGGCCATCGTGCAGGAAATCGCCCGCCGCCATGGGGGTGAAGCCACGGTGGCGCAGTTGCAGCCGCAGGGATTGCGGATTGAGTTGCGGCTGGTGTGAGCGGCTGAGAAAGGCTCTGTGAGGGGAGCGCCCTCACCCCTGCCCTCGCCCAGAGGGAGAGGGAGGAAGAGGGGGAGTCCGCTCCTGAACCTGAACCTGAGCCTGATTTCGCTTTCGCCCGCGCTGCGGGTTTCTTCAAAAAGTGAATCGGCCGCCGGGCCGAGACCCGGCCAAACCCCTCCTGGGAAGAGAAAGATCAGGGCGCGTGATGCCCGTCCATCGACTTCAACCGAACCCCCGATGAATGGTCGAACCAGTTGTTGTGCCGCCCGCTCACCGTCATGCCCGCCGTGTCACCGACCTGGATCCGGGTGTTGGCCGGTGCCCGCACCGACATCAGGCCCACGGCGGTTTTCACCACCACGTAGGTGTCGGCACCGGTCGGCTCCACCAGCACCACCTCACCGCGCCAGGGCGCGTCGTCGCTCAGGTGGATGTGCTCGGGCCGCTGGCCCAGCGTGACCTGCTGCACGTCCGGGCAGGGCAGGTCCAGA
>PNMN01000211.1 GCA_013823655.1 Comamonadaceae bacterium
GCCACCATCACCTTCGACGAGCAGGACTCGCCGGTCAACACCATGTGCCTGCAGTGGCAGGACGACCTGGACGCCATCGCGGCGCAGGTGGTTAAGGACAAGGCCCAGCTCAAAGGCATCGTGCTCGCTTCGGCCAAGAGCACCTTCTTCGCCGGTGCAGACCTCAAGGGCGTGATGCGCTCGACCGAGGCCGACGGCCCGCGCGTGTTCCGCGAGATCGAGCGCATCAAACGCAATTTCCGCACCCTCGAAACCCAGGGTGTTCCGGTGGTGAGCTGCCTCAACGGCGCAGCGCTGGGCGGCGGCTGGGAAGTGGCGCTGGTCGGCCACCACCGCATCGCCGTCAACCACCCCAAGGTCCAGTTCGGCCTGCCCGAGATCACGCTGGGCCTGATCCCGGGCGGCGGCGGCATCACCAAGATGACCCGCGTGCTGGGCCTGATGGCGGCGCAGCCCTACATCCTGGAGAGCAAGCTGTTCGGCCCCGAGGAGGCGCTCAAGATCGGTGTGGTGCACGAGCTGGTCGCGACCCCCGAAGAGCTGCTGCCCCGCGCCCTCGCCTACATCGAGGCCGCCCAGGGCAAGCCCGAGGCCTGCCAGCACGTGTGGGACCGCAAGGACTACAAGATGCCTGGCGGCACCCCGAGCAACCCCAAGATCGCGGGCATGCTGAGCGTGGCGCCCGCCGTGCTCAAGCAGAAGACGCGTGGCCTCTACCCCGCGCCTGAGGCGGCGCTGGCCGCCATGGTGGAAGGCGCGATGGTCGACTTCGACACCGCCATGCGCGTGGAAAGCCGCTACCTGGCCGGGCTGATGACCAGCGCCGTGGCCAAGAACATGATCAACACCTTTTTCTTCAACCTGAACGCCATCAAGGGCGGGCAGTCGAGGCCGAAGGACGTGCCGCGTTACCAGCCGAAGAAGGTCGGTGTGCTTGGCGCCGGCATGATGGGCTCGGGCATCGCCTATTCGCAGGCCACCAAAGGCATCGCCACCGTGCTCAAGGACGTGAGCATCGAGGCCGCACAAAAGGGCAAGTCGTACACCACCAGGCTCACCCAGAAGCGGGTCGACAAGGGCCAGATGAGCGCCGAAAAACAGCAAGGCATCCTGAGCCTCATCACGCCCACCGCCAGCGCCGCCGACCTGCAGGGCTGCGACCTGATCATCGAGGCCGTGTTCGAGCAGCGCGAGCTGAAAGCCATGGTAACGAAGGAAGCCGAGCCCATGCTGGCCGAGGGCGGTTTCTTCGCCAGCAACACCTCCACCTTGCCGATCAGTGGCCTGGCGCAGGCCAGCGCCAAACCGCAGAAATTCGTCGGCATCCACTTCTTCAGCCCGGTGGACAAGATGAAGCTGGTCGAGATCATCCGCGGCAAGGACACGGACGACGAGACCATCGCCCGCGCCTACGACTATGTGCAGGCCCTGGGCAAGCTGCCCATCGTCGTCAACGATTCACGCGGCTTCTACACCAGCCGCACCTTCGGCACCTTCGTCATGGAAGGCGCCGCCATGCTGGGCGAAGGCATCCCGGCGCCGGTGATCGAAAACGCCGCCATGCAGGTCGGCATGCCGGTCGGCCCGCTGGCGGTGCTGGACGAGACCGCGCTCAGCCTGTCGGTGCACGTGCTGGAACAGACCCGCATCGACTTCCAGAAAGAAGGCCGGCAGTACGTGGCGACGCCGGGCGAAACGCTGGTCGAGCAGATGGTGAAACAGCACCACCGCAGCGGCCGCGCGGCCGGTGGCGGTTTCTACGACTACCCCGAAGGCGGCAAGAAGCAGCTGTGGCCCGAACTGAAGACCCTGTTCGAGAAGCCCGGTGTCGAGTGGAACCTGCAGGACGTGAAAGACCGCCTGCTCTACCGCCAGGCGGTGGAGACCGCGCGCTGCCTGGCCGAAGGCGTGCTCACCAGCGTGCACGACGGCAACATCGGCTCCATCTTCGGCATCGGCTTCCCGGCCTGGACCGGCGGAGCCTTGCAGTTCATCTACGGCCAGGGCATTGAAGCCTTTGAAAAACGCTGCGCCGAACTGGCTTCACAGCACGGCAGCGGCTTCGCGCTGAACGACGCCGTGGCGTCAGCCATCCGCCAGCATCGGCCGCAATACTGAGCGCATGAAAAGACTCAACGGAAAAATCTCCCTCATCACCGGCGCCGCCCAGGGCATCGGCCTGGCCACGGCCATCAAATTTGCGCGCGAAGGCGCCACCGTCATCGTCTGCGACGTGAAACAGGCGGCGGTGGACGAAGCCGTGCAGCAGTGCCAGGCCGCAGGCGCTACGGCGGTCGGCTTCGTGATGGACGTGACCCAGCGCACCATGGTGAACGCCGTGGTGGCGCAGGTGAAAGAGCGCTTCGGCCGCATCGACGTGCTGGTGAACAACGCCGGCATCACGCAGGACGCGCGCCTGCAGAAGATGACGCTGGAGCAGTTCGACCGCGTGATCGACGTCAACCTGCGCGGCGTCTTCCACTGCGCGCAGGCCGTGGCCGACACCATGCTCGCCCAGGGCAGCGGCGTGATCCTCAACGCCAGTTCGGTGGTCGGCATCTACGGCAACTTCGGCCAGACCAACTACGCCGCCACCAAGTTTGGCGTGATCGGCTTCACCAAGACCTGGAGCCGCGAACTCGGCCCCAAGGGCGTGCGCGTCAACGCGGTCGCGCCGGGCTTCATCAACACCCCGATCCTCAGCACCATCCCGGCCAAAGTGATCGAAGAGATGGAACACCGCGTGCCGCTGCGCCGCCTGGGCCAGCCCGAAGAGATCGCCAACGTCTACGCTTTCCTGGCCAGCGACGAAGCCAGCTACATCAACGGCGCGGTGATCGAGGTCTCGGGCGGCATGTCGGTGTGAAATGGAGGCACCCCCTGCGCCGCTTCGCGTCTTCCCCCTCTCTCGCCTCCGGCGGGAGGGGGACGCACCCTGTGGCCGGGCAGAGCCCGTTCCACGGGTGCCCTGGTTGGGGCGCGCGCCTCGGATGCGGTTCTTGGCACCCCCTGCGCCGCTTCGCGTCTTCCCCCTCTCTCGCCTCCGGCGGGAGGGGGACGCACCCTGTGGCCGGGTGAAACCCATCCCCTGGTCCGCTGGCTTTCAGGTGATTGGTCGTCTTGAATTCGACCATGGTTGAAGCCCCGAACCGCCCGCGTTCGCGCGCCGACCTGTTCTGGTCCTTCAACTGGCTGGCCCTGCAGGGATTCGGTGGCGTGCTGGCTGTGGTGCAGCGCGAACTGGTGGAGAAAAAACGCTGGATGACCCCCGAACAGTTCGTGGAGGACTGGGCCGTGGCCCAGATCCTGCCCGGCCCGAACGTGGTCAATCTCTCGCTGATGATCGGCGGGCGCCATTTTGGCCTGCCGGGCGCGCTCGCCGCCCTGGCTGGCATGCTGGCCGCTCCGCTGGTCATCGTGCTGCTGCTGGCCGCGCTCTACGGCAGCGTGGCCGATCTGCCCATGGCCCAGGGCGCACTGCGCGGCATGGGCGCCGTGGCGGCTGGCCTGATCACCGCCACCGGCATCAAACTGATCGCCACGCTCGACAAAAATGCGATGGGCCTGGCGGTGTGCCTCGGCCTGGCCGTGCTCACCTTCGTGGCCATCGCCCTGCTGCGCTGGCCGCTGGCCTGGGTGCTGCCGGGCCTCGGCGGCGCAGCCTGTCTCTGGGCCTACCGGGTGCTGGGTCGGCTGGAGGAGCACCCGGCATGAGAGCACAGCGCCGGGCCGCTCCCAAGCCAGCTCGCACCGCAGCCCACGGGGCGAAGGTACTCCAGTGAGTTCGGCGCCGGGCCGCCCCAAGCCAGCTCGCACCGCAGCCCATGGGGCGAAGGTAGTCCAATGAGCATGGTGCCCACCCTGGTGAACTGGGTCGATCTGTTCACCCACGTTGCCTCGCTCTCGCTGCTGGCGGTGGGCGGGGCCATCACCACCGCGCCCGACATGCACCGCCACCTGGTGGCCGAACAGGGCTGGCTCAGCGACGCGCAATTCACTTCATCGATCGCGCTGTCACAGGCCGCCCCGGGCCCCAACGTGCTGTTCGTCGCCTTGCTGGGCTGGAACGTGGGCCTGAACGCCGGGGGCGGTCCCACGGCCGGCGCCATGGCCTGGGGCCTGGCGCTGCTGGGCGCGCTGCTGAGCATGACCGCGACGCTGCTGCCGTCCTCGGTGCTGACCTACACCGCCACCCGCTGGGCGCGCCGCAACCGCGAACGGCGGAGCGTTCGCGCCTTCAAGACCGGCATGGCGCCCATCGTGATCGCCCTGCTGGTGGCCACCGGCTGGCTGCTGAGCGCGGCCCACCACCAGCCCGCCACCGACTGGCCGCTGTGGCTGCTCACGGCCTGCGTCACCCTGCTGGTCTGGCGCACCAAGGTCCACATGCTGTGGCTGATCGGTGCGGGCGCCCTGCTGGGAGCACTGGGCTGGGTCTGATTCCATTTCCAAATCATCCGTGTCGTTGTTGCTTCGCCTTGCCGTGCTATAGCACTGTCTGCGGCTTCGCGCCTAGACACAAATGATTTGGAAATGGAATGACCAGGCTCAGCGCGGGCTCTCGAAGAAAACCGACCCCGTCCGCTGGCGCAGCGCTTCGTACAGGCACACACCGCTGGCCACCGACACGTTCAGGCTCTCCACCGCGCCGGCCATGGGGATGCTGATCAATTCGTCGCAGGTCTTGCGGGTGAGCTGGCGCATGCCGTCGCCCTCGGCCCCCAGCACCAGCGCCACCGGCACTTTCAGGTCCACCTGGTAGAGCGTCTTGGGCGCATCGTCGCTGGTGCCGACGACCCAGATGTTGCGCTCCTTCAGTTCGTTCAGGGTGCGCGCCAGGTTGGTCACCATGAAGTACGGCATGGTCTCGGCCGCGCCGCTGGCCACCTTGGCCACGGTGGCGTT
>PNMN01000212.1 GCA_013823655.1 Comamonadaceae bacterium
CTGCGCTGGGAGTGAGGCCGCCGAGGGGAACTGTCCCCAGCCAGGATGCGGTGGAACCGGCTTTGCCGGGCCACTCGCATCGCCCCCTTGGGGGTAGCGCGAAGCGCTGCGGGGGTGTTCCTCTTCTACCCGCCGGTGAACACCTCGGTGGCGAGTTTCATGAGCGCGAGCACCGGCGCATCCAGCATGGGCAGGGTGGCGGCGATGCCGACCAGGCCGACCGAGAGCGTGAGCGGGAAGCCGATGGCGAAGGCGTTCATCTGCGGCGCGATGCGCGAGACGAAGCCGAGCACGATGTTGATGAACAGCAGCATGCCGATCATGGGCAGCGCGATCCACAGCCCGTAGCGGAACACCACCGCGCCCAGCTCGTGCAGGCGCATGCGGTTGATCGATTCGAAGGCGCTGGCACCGAGGGGGAAAGTCTCGAAGCTGGCGACCACGGCGTACAGCAGCATGAGGTGGCCGTTGAGCACCACGAACAGCAGCATGGTGATGTTGCCGAAGAAGCGGCCCACGGCGCTGGTCTGCTGGTTGGTGGTGGGATCGAAAAAGCCGGCGAAGTTCAGGCCCATCTGCAGGCCGATGACCTCGCCCGCGAGCTCGACCGCCGCGAACACGATGCGCACGGCCAGGCCAATCGCCACACCCACCACCACCTGCTGCAGCACCATGGCAAAGGCGTTGGGCGAGGTGAGCGACACCACTTCCTGCTCGGGCAGACCGGCCTGGGCGCAGATGGCGACGAGCATGGCCAGCGCGACCTTGGTGCGCATGGGCACCGCGCGCGCCGAGAAGATGGGCGCACTGGAGAACACCGCCAGGATGCGCAGGAAGGGCCAGAACACCGGCGACACCACCGCCATGATCTGGGCTTCGGAAAACGTGATCATGGTGCGAACTGCAGACGCTCAGAGAGGGGAAGCAAACCAAGGGCACCGCCGGGCTGGCTTTGCCAGCCGGCCAGTGCCGCCCCCTTGAGAGGGTCGCGCGCAGCGCGGCGGGGGTGCAAGGACGCTCCGGCGCGAGATGCCCCCAACGCCAGGGCACCGCCGGGCTGGCTTTGCCAGACGGCCAGTGCCGCCCCCCTGGGGGGGTGACGCGAAGCGGCGCGGGGGGGAGCCATCTACACAGCGTAGTTCGGTATCGACAGGATGGTGCTGCGGATGAACTCCACCAGGGTGGTCAGCATCCACGGCCCGGCGATGGCGAACACCGCAATCGCTCCGATCAGTTTGGGCACGAAGGACAGCGTGGCCTCGTGGATCTGGGTGATGGCCTGGAACACGCTCACCACCAGGCCCACCCCCAGCACCACGGCCAGCACCGGTGCCGAGATCATGAGCAGCATGTAGAGGGCGTTCTGCCCCATCGTCAGGGCGGCTTGTGGGTCCATGGGTCAGAGTTCCTTGTTCCAGCGGCAGAGCGTGGGGGCAGGCGTGGGGCAGAGGGGCCACAGCGCCGGGCCGCCCCAAGCAAGGCCCAGCCCCCTCGGGGGGCAGCGACCCGCGCAGCGGTGGAGCGTGGGGGCAGGGTTTCGCCGCCGGGCCGCCCCAAGGCGAAACAGCCCCCTCGGGGGGCAGCGACCCGCGCAGCGGTGGAGCGTGGGGGCTTCATTCATATGGCGAAGCTGGCGGCCAGCGAACCGAGCAACAGGTTCCAGCCATCGGCCAGCACGAACAGCATGAGCTTGAACGGCAGCGCGACCAGCACCGGCGACAGCATCATCATGCCCAGCGACATCAGCACGCTGGCGACCACCATGTCGATCACCAGGAAGGGGATGAAGATCATGAAGCCGATCTGGAACGCGGTCTTGAGCTCGCTGGTGACGAAGGCCGGCACGATGACGCGAAACGGCGCGGTCTCGACGGTCGCGTCGTCGGGCAGTTTGGCGAGCCGGGCGAAGAGCTCGAAGTCGCTCTGGCGCGTCTGCTTGATCATGAAGGCGCGCATCGGTGCTTCGCCGCGCTCCAGCGCCTGCTCGAAGCTGATCTGGTTGGCGGTGTAGGGCGCGTAGGCCTCTTTGTGGACCTTGTCCAGCGTGGGCCCCATCACGAACAGCGTGAGGAACAGCGACAGGCCGATGATCACCTGGTTGGGCGGTGCGGCCTGCGTGCCCAGCGCCTGGCGCAGCAGCGACAGCACGATGACGATGCGGGTGAAGGCGGTCATGAGCAGCAGCACCGCGGGCAGGAACGACAGCGCGGTGAAGAACAGCAGCGTCTGGATCGGCACCGAGTAGCTGGTGCCGCCTGCGCCCTGGCCAATGATCAGCGGCAGCGCGGCGCCCGGGGGCGGGGTCACCGGCGTGAGCGGCAGGCTGGGTGTGGCGGGCGCGCCCTGGGCCAGCGCGGCACCGGCCAGCAAGGCCAGCCCGGCCAGCACCACCACCGGGCGCCAGCGAACATCACAGCGGCGCATGGGGGCCTTTGGAGGAAGCAGAGGGGTTCATCAGCTGGGCCAGGCGCGTGGCAAAACGGTTGGCGCCTTCGGGCGCGGCGGGCGCATCGGGCAGGGGGGGCAGCGGCATGCTGTGCAGGGTGTTGACGCTGCCGGGCGCGACGCCGAGCACCAGGCACAGCGCGTCGGCCCCCTGGCCGATCTGCACCGTCACCAGCCGCTGCTGCGGGCCGAGCGACACCGAGCTCATCACCTTCAGCGCAGGCCCGGCCTGGTGGGCAATGCCCGGCAGGTGCTTTTTCCAGCGCTGCAACGCGAACGCCAGCAGCACCATCAGGAGCAGCAGACCGAGAGCAGGGAGCGCGTTTTGGAGCATGCGTTCAACTCCTGGAAACCCGTCGCATACGTTCCGAGGGCGTCACGATGTCCGTCAGGCGGATGCCGAACTTGTCGTTCACCACCACCACCTCGCCCTGGGCGATCAGGTAGCCGTTGACCAGCACGTCCATCGGTTCACCGGCCAGCGCGTCGAGCTCCACCACCGAGCCTTGCGCGAGCTGCAGGATGTACTTGATCGGCACCTTCACGCGGCCCAACTCGACCGAGAGCTGCACCGGGATGTCCAGCACCATCTGGATGTCGGGGATCGATCCGTTGGCGCCACCGCCTGCGGCGGCGTTGCCAGGCGCTGCCGGTGCGTTGACGGTGTCGAACGCGGGCGCGCTGTCGGGGGCGGCCGAGCTGGCCTGTTCTTCCAGGGCCTGGGCCCAGTCGTCGGCGATGCTGTCCTGGTTCATGGTGTGGGTGGCCTCGGTGGTGTCAGTTGACATAGGAATCTCCCAGCCAGGTCATTTCGGTGCCGCGCAGCTTGCGGTCGATGCGCAGCGCGTACTTGCCCTTGTGTGTGCCGTACTGGCAGTCAAACAGCGGCACGCCTTCGACCTTGGCCTGGATGCTGGGCAGGCGCTCGAGCTCCAGAAAGTCGCCCACCTGCATGGCGAGCAGTTGCTCGACGGTGGCATCGGTCTTGGCGAGTTCGGCCACCATGGTGAGTTCGGCGGCCTGGATTTCGTGGCTCAGCAGACGGATCCAGCGCCGGTCCACCTCCATGGCGTCGCCCTGCACGGTGGAATACAGCACATCGCGGATCGGCTCCAGCGTGGAGTAGGGGATGCAGAAGTGCAGCGAGCCGGTGATGTCGCCGATCTCCAGCGTGAAGCTGGTGGTGACGACGATCTCGCTGGGCGTGGCCACGGTGGCGAACTGGGGTTGCATCTCGGAGCGCTGGTAGTGCAGCTCCAGCGGGTAGACACTGGCCCAGGCCTTCTTGTATTCCTCGGCCACCACCTCCATCAGGCGCGTGATGACGCGCTGCTCGGTGGGCGAAAAATCGCGCCCTTCGATGCGGGTGTGGAATTTTCCGTTGCCGCCGAACAGGCTGTCGATGACGCCGAACAGCAGCGTGGGTTCGCACACCACCAGGCCGTTGCCGCGCAGCGGGCGCACCGCCATGACGTTGAAGTTGGTCGGCACCACCAGCTCGCGCAGGAAGGCGCTGTATTTCTGCGCCTTCACCGCACCGACCGAAATCTCGGGGCTGCGGCGGATGAAGTTGAACAGGCCCAGGCGCAGGTTGCGCGAGAAACGCTCGTTGACGATCTCCATGGTGGGCATGCGCCCACGCACGATGCGCTCCTGGTTCGACAGGTTGTAGCCGCGCACCTCTTCGGTGGCAGGGGCCTCTTTCTCGACCTGCTGGCTTTCGCCGGTCACGCCTTCGAGCAGCGCATCGACCTCGGCCTGGGACAGAAGAGCTTCGGACATGGGGTGCCTGCTCGGTTACTGGACGATGAAGCTGGAGAACAGCACACCCTGGATCGGGTTGGAGACCGCGCGTTTGCGCTGCGGCTTCTTGCCCTTGGCTTCGGCTTCGGGTTCGGGTTCGGCGTTCGGGTCTTCGTGGTCGTAGCCCATGACGCGGGAGATCGCGGCGACGATCTCCTGGGTGAGGGCCTCCTTGCCCTCGATCCTGAGCATCTGCTCGGCGCTGCGCTGCGAGATCAGCATCAGGATGTCATTGCGGATGGTGGGCATGTAGACCTTGATGTCCTCCGCCACTTTGGGGTCGTCCAGCTGCAAGGTGATGGCCAGCTGCACGAAGCGGTTGCCGCCTTCGTCGGCCAGGTTCACGACCATGGCGTCCAGCGGCAGGAAGATGGGCGGGTTCTTGGGGTCGTTTTTGGGGGCCTGGTTTTCCTGGGTCTCTTCGGCGGCGTAGTCCTCACCGTCTTCGGCCTGGTTCTTCTTCACCAGAAAGAGCGTGGCACCGACCCCCACGAGCGCCAGCACCAACACCCCGATGATGATGAACAGCAGTTTTTTGCTCTTGGGCTTGGCGGGGGCCGAGGCATCGGCGGTGGCGGCAGCGGACATGGGGTCTCCAGAAAA
>PNMN01000213.1 GCA_013823655.1 Comamonadaceae bacterium
GGGAACCGCCGCGCGCTTGAGTGCCCGGCGGCGCTCAATGTGGTCCGGCATCACGCGGGCCACCACGTCCCAGAACTGCGGGCTGTGGTCCATGTGGCGCAGGTGGCTGAGTTCGTGCACCACCACGTAGTCCACCATCTCCATCTTCAGGTGGATCAGCCGCCAGTTCAGGCGGATGCTGCCGTCGGCGCTGGCACTGCCCCAGCGCGTGCCCGCGCTGGACAGGCGCAACACCTTGTAGCGCACGCCCAGCTGCGGCGCAAAGTGGTCCAGCCGCTCGGCAAAAACACGTTTGGCCTGGCGCATCAGCCAGGCCTGCGCGGCGTCGCGGATCTGCGCCTCGCTCGCGTTGCCTGCCAGCCCCAGGCGCAGCGTGGCTGGCACCCCGTCCTCGCCCGGCGCCAGTTGCGCACCCACCTGCGCGAAGCCGTGCGTCGGGTCCAGCACCAGGCGCACGCGCTGGCCCAGAAAGTCCAACTCGGCGCCATCGGCCCACACGGTGCGCGCTTGCGCCAGTTCACCGGCGCGCCGATGCGCCTGCTGCAGCTTCTCCAGCACCCAGTCGGCCTTGTTGTGCAGCAGCGCCTCCACCTCGCCCAGCGGCGTCCAGCGCGGCGCGCTCACGCTCAGGCCATCGGTGTTGACCGACAGGCCGATGGTGCGGCGCTTGCCGCGCTTGAATTCGTAGGCCACGTCGCAGCTGCCGAGCAAGAGCCGCCGATTCGCGCGCGGGTGGTGCCAGGCGCCGGGCTGGAACACCGCGCTCAAGGGTTCGGCGGGCGCTGCCGTGGGTTCGCGGCGCGGGCGCGGAGCGGCCTCCCGGGTCGGCAAAACCACAGGGTCGGGCCCCCCCAGAAAATCGAGCGCCAGTTGCAAGAAGCGCTGCATCGACTCAGGCCCCACCGGAGCGAAATGCCCCAACCCGGAACACCGCGGAACTGGCTTTGCCAGGCCGCTGGTGTTGCCCCCTCGAGGGGGTCGCGCGCAGCGCGGCGGGGGGGATCATTTATAAGCCTCGGGGTCGAGGCGCCGCATCTCGGCCTCGATCCAGGCTTCCACTTCGCGCATCAGCTCGTCGGGCTCGCGGCCCACGCTGGAAATCGGTTTGCCGATGGAGAACTCCACCGTGCCCGGCGTCTTGATGAAGGCCTTGCGCGGCCAGCACTTGGCCGAGGTGACGGCGATCGGGATCACCGGCGCACCGGTGGCCACGGCCAGGCGGGTACCGCCGTTTTTGTACTGACCCTTCTGCCCGCGCGGGATGCGCGTGCCCTCGGGAAACATGATCACCCAGGTACCCTGGTCGAGCAGGCGCTGGCCTTGCTCGACCACCTTGTTGAAAGCCTGGGCGCGCTTGCTGCGGTCGATGTGGATCATGTCCATGCGGCCCATGGCCCAGCCGAAGAACGGCACGTACAGCAGCTCTTTCTTGAACACAAAGGCCAGCGGGTGCGGCATCAGCGCCGCCATGCTGAAAGTCTCCCAGAGCGACTGGTGCTTGACCAGGAGCACCGCTGGCGCCGTGCTGCCGACCGGCAGGTTTTCAAAACCGATCACCTTGTTGTGAATCCCCAGGATGGCCGTTCCGCTGTCCACCGACAGCTTGAGCCAGCGCGCGCACATCCAGTAAATCTGTGAACTGTTGAGGAACGGCGCCGCCACCACCACGGCCAGCGCCCACGGGATCACCGTGATCACCATGAACAACAGGTGCACAACGGAACGAATGGCATTCATGGAAGCAACCGTTTCATATTCAGAGCATGTTCAGAGCCGCGTCGGACCCGCGGCGCGGTCTTCGGCGGGCGCGTCGTGAGAGAGCAGCCAGTCGGCAAAAGTGGACAGGTCCTGGTGCACCTGCGTGCCGGGCGGCAGACCGGGCGCCTGGGCGGCGAGATCGATGCCGTGCTCCGCGCCGATGCGCCCGCGCAGGTGTTCGGACTTGCCCGTCAGCAGCAGGTGCGTGGGGCAGCCCGCGCGCGCGCCGGCCTGCACATGGCGCAGCGCATTGCCGGCCACCGGCACCTCGGCCAGCGGCACGCCGAAGCGGTGCCCGATCTGCTCGAACAGCGCCGGCTCGGGCTTGCGGCAATGGCAGGCGTCTTCGGGCACGTGGGGACAGAAGAACACCGCCTCGACGCGGCCACCCACCGCCGCCAGCGCGCGGTGCATCTTGGCGTGGATGGCGTTGAGCGAAGCCATGTCGAACAGACCGCGCCCGATGCCGCTCTGGTTGGTGGCCAGCACCACGCGCCAGCCGCCGTGGTTGAGCCGCGCCACCGCTTCCAGCGCGCCGGGCAACGCCTCCCACTCGTCGGCCGAGGCCACATGGTCGTCGCGGCTGCGGTTGAGCGTGCCGTCGCGGTCGAGGATCAGCAGTTTCATGCGGTGCTCCGTCGTTTGGGCCGCAGCGCCGGGCCGCCCCAAGCAAGGCCGCGCCCCTTTGGGGGGCAGCGACCCGCGCAGCGGTGGAGCGTGGGGGTGGTCATGATGTCAGGCGGCCAACCTGGAGAGATCGGCCACGCGGTTCATGGCTTCGTGCAGGCTCTTCAGCAAGCCTAGGCGGTTGGCCTTGAGGGCGGGGTCGTCGGCGTTGACCATCACGCCGTCGAAGAAGGCGTCCACCGGCGTGCGCAAGGCGGCGAGCGTCTGCAGGCTGGCGGTGTGATCGCCGGCGTCGAACTGGGCGTTGGCAGCGGGTACCGTGACCTGCATGGCGGCGTAGAGGTCCTTCTCGGCCTGTTCCTGCAGCAGCGTCTCTTGCACCGCAGCGCCCTCGCCTTCGGACTTCTTGAGGATGTTGGCTATGCGCTTGTTGGCCGCGGCCAGAGCGGGTGCTTCGGGCAACGCCGCGAAGGCGCGCACGGCCTGCAGGCGCTGGGCCACGTCGGCCAGCCGCTGCGGGCGCAGGGCCAGCACGGCGTCCACTTCCTGCGCGCTGGCGCCCTGCTCGCGCAAGCCACCGGCGAGGCGGTCGTAGATGAAGTCGGCCAGGGCCGGTGTGGCATCGCTGATCTTCTCGCCGAAAGCGGGCACCGCCGTGGACAACAACACCGTCAGTCCCAGCGGCAGGTCCTTCTCGACCAGCATGCGGATCACACCCAGCGCATGCCGCCGCAACGCGAACGGGTCCTTGTCGCCGGTCGGCAGGTTGCCGATGCCGAACATGCCCACCAGCGTCTCCAGCTTGTCGGCCAGCGCCACCACCACGCCGGTCTGGGTGCGCGGCAGTTCGTCGCCCGCGAAGCGCGGCTTGTAGTGGTCTTCGATGGCGAAGGCGATGTCTTCGCTCAGGCCGTCGTGGCGCGCGTAATAGCCGCCCATGATGCCCTGCAGCTCGGGGAACTCGCCCACCATGTCGGTCAGCAAATCGGTCTTGGCCAGGCGCGCTGCCAGCAGCGACCGCGCCGCCAGCTCGGGGCCGCCCAGCTGCAGGCCGATGGTCTCGGCGATGGAACACACGCGCTCCATGCGCTCGCCCTGTGTGCCCAGCTTGTTGTGATAGACCACCTTGGTAAGGGCCTGAACGCGGCTCTCCAGCGTCTTCTTGCGATCCTGGTCGAAGAAGAACTTGGCGTCGGCCAGGCGCGGGCGCACCACGCGCTCGTTGCCGCCGATCACCGCGCTCGGATCCGCCGGGCTGATGTTGCTGACCACCAAAAACCGGTTCGTCAACCGGCCTTGCGCGTCCAGCAGCGGGAAGTACTTCTGGTTCGCCTTCATGGTGAGGATCAGGCACTCCTGCGGCACGTCGAGGAACTGCTTTTCAAACTCGCAGACGAGCACGTTCGGCCGCTCCACCAGCGCGGTCACCTCGTCCAGCAGCGCGTCGTCCTCGATCGGTCGGCAGCCGCCACCGATCTTGGCGGCGGCATCGGCCAGCTGGCGTGCGATGTCGGCCTTGCGCTCGGCGAACGAGGCGATCACGGCGCCGTCTCTCGCCAGCGTGGCGGCGTAGCTGTCGGCGTCTTGCAGCAGCACAGGATCGACCGCCGCTTCAAAGCGATGGCCGTGCGTGCGGTTGCCCGCCGTCAGGCCCAGCGCCTGAACCGGCACCACGTCGCTGCCGTGCAGCGCCACCAGGCCGTGCGCCGGGCGAACGAAGTGCACGCTGCTCCAGCCGGGCAAAAAGTTCGGAATGCCGCAGTCGGTCTCCAGCTGGTAGCTCATGACCTTCGGAATCGGCAGCCTGGAAATCGCCTCATGGAGCGCCTTCTGCAGGCCTTCGGTCAGATCGACACCCGGCTGCACGCTGTCGAAAAACAGGGCTTCGGCCTTGCCGTCGGGCGCGCGCCTGAGGCCGCCCACGGCGGAGGCGTCGGCGCCCAGGCCGACCAGGCGTTTGAGCAGGGCGGGTGTGGGCTGGCCGTTCGCGTCCAGGCCCACGCTCACCGGCATGAGCTTTTGCGACACCGCCTTGTCGGCGGCGCGGGCAGCCACCGCCGTCACGTGCGCGGCCAGGCGGCGCGGCGAGGCGAACGGCGTCACCACCGCATCGGCGGCGGCCAGGCCCTGCGCTTTGAGTTGTTCGGCCAGCTGATTGGCAAAAGCATCACCCAGCTTCTTGAGCGCCTTGGGCGGCAGCTCTTCCACAAACAGTTCGACGAGGAGGTTCTTCGTTGTCATTCTTGCTCTCTCGATCTCAGGCCACTTTTTTCTCGATCTGCGCCACCCACTCGCGCGGCGCCATCGGGAAGCCCAGTCGCTCGCGGCTTTCGTAGTAGCTCTGCGCCACGCTGCGCGCCAGGTTGCGGATGCGGCCGATGTAGGCGGCGCGCTCGGTCACGCTGATGGCGCCGCGCGCGTCCAGCAGGTTGAAGCTGTG
>PNMN01000214.1 GCA_013823655.1 Comamonadaceae bacterium
GGACAACCACCGGCTGGCCACCAGCCCGGCCAGCGCGCAGGCACCGAGCAGCGGCATCACGCCGACCTTGAAACGGAACAGCGCCACGGCGGCGGCCACGGCGATGGCGGCGGACACGGCATCGAAGCGCCCGGCAAAGCCTTGCGGCCACAGCACGTGGTACGCGAAGAACAGGGCGAGGTTCAGGATCACGCCGACCACCGCCGCAGTGATGGCCGACAGCGGTGCGGTCAAGCCCAGCTTGCCGTGCGTGGCTTCGACCAGCGGGCCGCCGACCAGGATGAAGATGAACGAGGGCAGGAAGGTGAAGAAGGTGACCACGCTGGCGGCCAGCGCGCCGCCGAGGAACAGCGCATCTGGCCCGAGCACCTCTTTGAGCCAGCCGCCGACGAAGCCGACAAAGGCCACCACCATGATCAGCGGACCGGGCGTGGTCTCGCCCAGCGCCAGGCCGTCCATCATCTGCGGGCCGCTCAGCCATTGATGGTGTTCGACCGCTCCCTGGTACACGTAGGGCAGCACGGCGTAGGCGCCGCCGAAGGTCAGCAGCGCGGCCTTGGTGAAGAACCAGCCCATTTGCGTGAGCGTGCCTTGAAGCCCGTTGAAAGCCACCAGCAGCACCATGGCCAGCAGCCACAGCCCGATCCCGACCGCCAGCACTCTGAGCAGATGACGGCGCGAGAAACGGACGTGGGCCGGTGTCGGCGTGTGATCGTCGATGAGCGCCGGCCCATAGTCCTGCAGCGCACCGCCATGCCCACCGCCCAGCGCAAACACCTGTGGCCAGCGCTGCGCGCCGAAATGGCCGATCAGCGCGGCCGCCAGCACGATGGCGGGGAACGGTGTGTCGAACGCAAAGATCGCCACAAAGGACGCCGCAGCGATGCCCCACATCCAGCGGTTCTTCAAGACCCGCGATCCGATGCGGTGCGCCGCGTGCAGCACGATGGCGGTCACGGCCGGCTTGAGGCCGAAGAAAATGCCGGCCACCCATGGCACGTCGCCAAACCGCAGGTAGACCCAGCTCAGAGCGATCAGGATGAACAGCGAGGGCAGCACGAACAACGCGCCCGCCACGATGCCGCCCCAGCTGCGGTGCATCAGCCAGCCGATGTAGGTGGCGAGCTGCTGCGCCTCCGGGCCGGGCAGCAGCATGCAGTAATTCAGCGCGTGCAGGAAGCGCTGCTCGCTGATCCAGCGGCGCCGCTCCACCAGCTCGGCGTGCATGATGGCGATCTGCCCGGCCGGGCCGCCGAAGCCGATGAAACCGAGCTTGAGCCAGAAGCGGAAGGCTTCGGCAAAGCTCACCGCAGCGGGCGCGGCCTGGGCCTCGGCGCGGGCTTCGTTGCGTGGTTCGGTGGCTGGGGTTTTGGTGCTCGTGCTCATGTGCCGGTTCCAGTCGAAGAAGTGGGTGAGGCGTACAAGGCATCGAACACGACCGCTGCGGCCAGCGCCAGTTCGTCGTCGCGGGCGTGCAGTTCGCGCAGCCCGCCCAGCACGCTCTCCAGCCCGGCCGCCTCCGGCACCGGAATGCCGCCCGCGTCCAGGAAGTGCACGGCGCCGGCGATGCGCTGCAGGCGGGCGTCGTGCTCCAGGCCAAAGGCCGCCATCAGCACCTCGAAGCTGACGCGCGCGCCCACGTGGGTGAAGCGGGCGCCGTCAAAGTCGAAGCCGAGCGCGCCGCGCGGCGCGGGCGTGCTGCCTGCGGGGTCGGGCAGCCAGATGAAGCGCGCTTCGCGGTCGATGAAGCGGCGGATCAGCCAGGCGCAGGCCAGCCGGTCGACCCAGGGGCGCGCGCGCGTGGCCCAGCGCTTGCCCTGGAACTTGCGTGCATCGAGCCGTTCGATGCCGTGGTCCCGCTGGGCCTGGGGTTCGCCGCAGGAGAAGCAGGCGTCCAGCGCCAGCCGCAGCGCGTCCATCTCGGACTGCGCCTGCTCGGTGGCCGCGCCGGGGTAGTAGTCGATGCGGCGCAGCGCCTGCAGCGCCTCGGCCACCGCCCGGCCGCGCCGACGCGCCTCGGTCTCGCCCAGCATCGGCAGCTCCGCCCGCAAGGCTGTGGCGGTGTCGCGCCACAACGCATAGGCCCCGGTGCGATCGAACAGCGCCAACAACTCGCTGCGCTGCGCTTCGTCCTGCGGCGACAGCGACAGCACCATGGCCGAGCCACCGTGCGCACGCACTTCGCTCGCGAGTGGCTCAAACAGCGCCGCGTGTTCCGCAGGGAGCAGATAGGCACCATCGCGCAAAGCGCCACAGCCCAGCGTCTTGAGCGCGCGCCAGACGCGCACCCGCACCGCGTTGGGCTGGGTCGGCAGAGTCAGGATCAGGATGGCCAACATTTTTTGAAATATACATTACCTGTTCAGTAATGACTACTTCAAGAATCCAAGGGCTTTTCCACCAGGACTTGCCGATGAATGGGCGGACCGGGCGTTTGCGTCGGGGTGCGCCGCATGCGCCAACGAACCGCCGTCGGTATTCAACCGCGATGGACCATCGCGGTTCAAAATTCAAAACGGTGGGTCGTTGTCGTCCACGGCGCTCACGGCTTCCTGCTTCGGCCTGGCCGGTGCAGCGCTCGGCGCTTCGGGCAGCGCCATGCCGGGCACGATCTCGCCACCCAACGCCTCGACCAGCGCGGGAATCAGTTTCGACAGCTCGCCGGTGGCCAGGGCCACGTCGGTGTCGAAACCGCTTTCGTCGTCGTTCGGCCGGTCGTCGAACACACCTTCCAGAAAGGCCAGCTTCTTGATTTGCATCGATTCGGTGAGCGTGAAGCCGACACGGCCTTCCCAGCTCAGTGCCAGCCGCGTGGGCAGCTTGCCTTCGGTGAGGTGCTTGCGCACCTCGTCGCTCAGCAGGTGGTGGCGGGTGAACTTCACCGCCGACTTTTCTTCGTCGGTCGACTTGAGCTCGCACTCGCGCTCGACGTTGAAGCCTTCGGGCCAGTCGGCCTCGGGCTCGGTGCTGCCCAGCCATTGCGCCATGGCGGTCTGCGGTGTGGTGGCGGTCTGCAGCAGGGTGAGGGCCAGGCCGTCAAAGACGCGCACCAGCGCGGTCACCACCTCGTCGTTCTTGCCCTGGCTGCCCGCATCGGTGACCAGCAGGCCCTTGTCCAGATCGAACCAGACCCAGACGCTGCCCCGGCGCGGAAAGGCCTGCGGCAGCAGCGCCTGCAGCGCGTCTTCGCGCAGCTCTTTGGTTTCTTTCTTGCCGGGCTTGCGGCCGGTGGTGGCCTCGATGTGGTCGGCCGCTTGCTGCGCCTTTTCTCTGACCACGCTGCCCGGCACGGCCTTGGTCTCGATCACCAGCCTGAGGATGCGCTGCCCGGCCACGGACTCCACCAGCGGGCCATGCTCCTCGCCACGCGGTTCGGCCCAGCCGACCGATTTGTCCTGCGAAGCGCCGCAGGGCACGAAACGCGCCGCGTCCAGCGCGGCCTCCATCGATTCCAGCGTCGCGCTCCAGCCGGGCGCGATGCGGTAGATCGTCATATTTTTGAACACGGGTTTCCTTGGTATGCGCCGACGCGTTTTTGGACGACGCTCTCTCCAGCGCGCGGAGAGGCTTGGGTCAATGGGGTGAATGGGTAAAGCGCGGCTCGATGATCCTAGCAGCCTGCCGACCTCGGGGCGTTGGCAGCAAAGTCGGCCCAGCGAGAACCGTTTTCGCCGGATTCGCCACCCTCTACGCGGGAAAACCCCAGCATGATTCTCAGAACCGGCTCGGAAAAACCCGGTCGGACTTGGCTAACATCGCGGCGCACCAAACCGAACGCCCGTTCTTTTTTTCACCCATTCCTGAAAGCATCCATGACCGAATCGCCTGTGCGCCCCTGGCACCTGTCGTACCAGCAGGTGGGCATTGCCCGCGAACTGGAGCCGTTGCCGTATCGCAACCTGGCCGATCTGACCCACGAATGCTGCAAGAAATGGCACACCGAGAGCACGGTCAAGGCCGCTTTCAGCTGCGTGGTGCCCAACGGCATGAACGGCCGGTTGAGCTTTGCGCAAGTGGACGAACTGTCGGACGCGTTTGCCGGCTACCTGCGGGCGGTGCAGGGGCTGCAGGCCGGTGACCGGGTGGCCGTGCAGTTGCCCAACAGCCTGGGCTACCCGGTGGTGGCACTGGGGGTGCTCAAGGCCGGCTGCGTGCTGGTGAACACCAACCCGCTGTACACCGAAACGGAAATGGTCCACCAGTTCAACAACGCCGGCGCCAAGGTGCTGGTGATGGTGGACATGTTCGCCGACAAGCTGCCGGCGGTGCTGGCCAAAACGGGGATCGAGAAAGTGGTTCTCGCGGCGGTTTCGGAGTTCTTCCCGGCCGTGCCTGGCGCCATCGTACGCGGCGTGCAGCGCTATTGGAACCGGGTGCTGCCGCCAGTTTCGGTGCCCCACGTACGCCTCAAGGACGCGCTATCGCAAGGACGCGCAACCTTGGCCAAGACGCCTGCACGCACCTATTGGGAAAGCGTGGGCCGCCACGACCTGGCGCTGCTGCAATACACCGGCGGCACCACCGGCGTGAGCAAAGGTGCGATGCTCACCCACGACAATTTGCTCAACAACATCCAGCAGACCCGCGCCATGGGCCAGAGCCACATGGCCTTGGGCCAGGAATGTGTACTGACGGCTCTGCCGCTGTACCACATCTTCGCCTTCACGGCGAACCTGCTGGGCTTCCTGGCGATAGGTGGTCACAACGTGCTGATCCCCAATCCGCGGCCAGTGCAGAACCTGCAGCGCGCCATGGAGAATTACCCCGTCACGTGGATGACTGGAGTCAACACCCTGTTCAACGGCTTGTTGAACGAGGAGTGGTTC
>PNMN01000215.1 GCA_013823655.1 Comamonadaceae bacterium
GTTGTCTGGCGCGAAGCGCGGCATGGTGCGGCGGATGTCTTTGGCGTCGAAGGTGCTCACGCCCAGCGGTCCGCAGAGGAAGCCGCGCGCCACCGGGCTGAAGGCGACGAAGCTCACGCCCAGTTCGCGGCAGGCCTGCAGCACCGCGATCTCGGGGTTGCGGGTCCAGAGCGAGTACTCGGTCTGCAGCACGGCAATCGGGTGTTCGGCGTGGGCTTTGCGCAGGGTGGGGGCCGAGACTTCGGACAGGCCGATGCTGCGGATCTTGCCTTCGCGCACCAGATCACCCAACGCACCCACGCTCTCTTCAATCGGCACCTGCTTGTCCCAGCGGTGCAGGTAGTAGAGGTCGATCGCATCGGTCTGCAAGCGCTTCAAGGCGGCTTCGCAGGTCGCCTTGATGGTGGCGGGGCGGCCGTCGATCACGCGCAGCTTCACGCCCTGCTGGTTGGGCACGCCGGTCATGCCGCATTTGCTGGCCAGGGTGAACTTCGAACGGTGTTTCGACAGGAACTTGCCGATCAGGGTTTCGCTCACGCCAAAGCCGTACAGGGCTGCGGTGTCGAAGTGGGTCACGCCCGCATCCAGCGCGGCCAGCAGCAGCCGTTCGGCTTCGGCCTCCGACGCGGGTGCACCGTAGGCGTGGCAGATGTTCATGCAGCCCAGGCCGATGGCGCTGACGCTGAAAGGGCCGAGTTGGCGTTGTTGCATGGTCAGACCAGTTGTTGTTCGAGGTTGTGCAGCACCTGGTAGCAGTTGAACACCTGGGCCACGCTGGCGTTCGGCTCGCGCCCCTCTTTGATGGCGGCGAAGAACTCGCGGTCCTGCAGCTCGATGCCGTTCATGGACACCGCCACCTGGCTCACGTCGATCTTTTCTTCCTTGCCCTCCTTCGTCGATTGCCAGAGGTCGTCGTAACGTGCGATGTAGGTCGCGGTGTCGCCGATGTAGCGGAAGAAGGTGCCCAGCGGGCCGTCGTTGTTGAAGCTCAGACTCAGCGTGCAGATGGCGCCGTTGGCGGCCTTGAGCTGGATGCTCATGTCCATGGCGATGCCCAGCACCGGGTGGATCGGGCCCTGGATGGCGTTGGCCATCACGATGGGGCTGTTGCACTGGTAGGCGAACAGGTCGACGGTGTGGGCAGCGTGGTGCCACAGCAGGTGGTCGGTCCAGCTGCGGGCCTGGCCCAGCGCGTTGGTGTTGCTGCGGCGGAAGAAATAGGTCTGCACGTCCATCTGCTGGATGTTGAATGCGCCGGCCTGGATCTTGTTCTGCACGTACTGGTGGCTGGGGTTGAAGCGGCGGGTGTGGCCGCACATGGCCACCAGACCGGTTGCTTGCTGCAGCGCCACCACGTCTTGCGCGCCCTTCAAGCTGTCGGCCAGCGGAATTTCCACCTGCACGTGCTTGCCGGCCTGCAGGCAGGCCAGGGTCTGCGCGGCATGCATCTGCGTCGGGGTGCAGAGGATGACGGCATCCACTTCCTTCATCGCCAGGCTGTCGGCGAGTTCGGTGGTGACGTGGCCGATGCCGTACTTGTGTGCGACTTCTTTGGTTTTTTCCAGATCGCGGCTGATCAGCGAAATCACTTCAACGCCGTCGATGTTCCGGATGCCGTCCAGGTGCTTGATGCCGAAGGCGCCAGCACCGGCCAGGGCTACTTTGATGGTCATGGTGTGTTTCCTTGTGAGCCGTTCGGGCTGAGCCTGTCCTTCGACAAGCTCAGGATGATCGGCATTTGAGCCCTTCGACAAGCTCAGGGCGAACGGGTGTTATCGGTTTTCGAGTATCAGGTGGCCCACGGCCGTGTTGCTGGCGGGCACATGGTAGAAGCGGTGCTTCACGGTCGGTGCTGGACCCTGCACCTTGCCATCGACGATGTCGGACATGGCGCCGCGCGCGATCAGCCACATCACGAGTTCAATGCCTTCGCTGCCGGCCTCGCGCACGTAGTCGATGTGCGGCGTGTTCGCGCAAGCCACCGGGTCGTTGATCATCTGGTCGAGCCAGGCGTTGTCCCACTCGCGGTTGATCAGGCCGGCGCGCGCGCCCTGCAGCTGGTGGCTCATGCCGCCCGTGCCCCAGATGTGCACGTTCAGGTTGTCGTCGTAGCTCTCGACCGCTTTGCGGATGGCCTGGCCCAGCGCGAAGCAACGCTTGCCCGAGGGCACCGGGTACTGCACCACGTTGACCGCGAACGGGATCACCGGGCAGGGCCAGGCGTCCTTCTTCGGGTCGAGCTCGCCGCACATCAGCGACAGCGGCACGGTGAGGCCGTGGTCCACGTCCATCCTGTTGACGATGGTGAGGTCGAAGTCCTGCTGGATCACGCTCTGCGCGATGTGCGAAGCCAGGTCGGGGTGGCCGATCACCTTGGGTACCGGACGCGGGCCCCAGCCCTCGTCGGCCGGCGCGAACTCGGCCGCGGTGCCGATGGCGAAGGTGGGAATCATCTCCAGGCTGAAGGCCGTGGCGTGGTCGTTGTAAACGAGGAAGATGACGTCGGGCTTGTGGTCCTTCATCCATTGTTTGGAAAAGTCGTAACCCGCGAACACGGGCTTCCAGTAGTCCTCTTTCGTTTTGCCCAGGTCCATGGCCGCGCCGATGGCGGGCACGTGCGAAGTGAAAACGGATGCGGTGATTTTTGCCAATTCAATGCTCCTGTTGAGGAAGGCCGAAGCGCTGGTTCAGCGCTGCCAGGATGCCGTGGGTCCGGGTTTCCCGGCCCGCAGGCATCGCCCCCTTGAGGGGGACGCGCGCAGCGCGGCGGGGGTGGGTCATCGTTTGCCCTGCGGCTGGCGATGCGGTTGTGCGTCGCCGTCTTCACCGAGGTAGCGGTTGCCTTCCACCGACCGGCCGCCGCCGACCATCATGTCGCGGTACTCGGCTTCGGTCATGCCGGTCATGGAGCCCGCCATCTGCTGGAAGCTCTTGCCGTCGGTGGCACCGATCTTGGCCAGAAAGTAGATGTTGCCGCCGGTGCGCATGCACCAGTTGAGGTCGCGCGCCAGCACGGCCTGTTTCTGCTCCTCGGCCATCGGCCATTCGTCGAGGTAGGCGCGCTCGTCGGCCTTGAAGCGCTCGCGGTTGGCGGCCTTCATGAGCGACATGCAGAACTGGTTGAGCCAGTAACCTTTGCGCGATTGCTCGGCGTCAAAGATGATGGTGCCGGGCACGTTCAGATAGGGTTTGTTGAGAGGCATTTGGTGCTCCAGTGATCCGTTCGGGCTGAGCTTGTCGAAGCCTTCGACAAGCTCAGCCCGAACGGGTTATTTGACTTCTTCGGGCCAGTAGAGATGCATCGGGTTGTCCACCAGCAGCTTGCGCTGCAGTTCGGTCGTCGGCGCGATCTGCGGGATGAAGTCCACCAGCAGACCGTCGTCGGGCATGTGGTCCTTCAGGTTGGGGTGCGGCCAGTCGGTGCCCCAGAGCACGCGGTCGGGGAACTGCTCGACGATGCGTTTCGCAAACGGGATCACGTCGGTGTAGGCGCCCTGCTCCAGGTTCTGCTCGCCGCCCAGCGCCTTGGGCCCGGTGACCGACAGGCGCTCGGGGCAGCTGACCTTGCTCCACACGTTGCCGTGTTCGCGCATGAATTTCTGGAACAGCGCGAACTGCGGGCCGTCCACCGGCAGGCTCACATCGGGGCGGCCCATGTGGTCCACCACCACGGTGGTGGGCAGCGCGGTGAAAAAGTCCCACAGCTCGGGCAGGTCCACCGCCTCGAAGTAGATCACCACGTGCCAGCCCAGCTTGTGGATGCGGTCGGCGATCTCCAGCAGTTCGTCCTTGGGTGTGAAGTCCACCAGGCGCTTGACGAAGTTGAAGCGCACACCGCGCACACCGGCCGCGTGCAGGGCCTGCAGTTCTTCGTCGGCCACCGAGCGCTTGACCGTGGCCACGCCACGCGCCTTGCCACCCGACGACAGGCAGGCGTCCACCATGGCGCGGTTGTCGGTGCCGTGGCAGGTGGCCTGCACGATCACGTTGCGGGCAAAGCCCAGGTGGTCGCGCAGCGCGTACAGCTCAGCCTTGCTGGCGTCGCAGGGCGTGTACTTGCGCTCGGGTGCGTAGGGGAACTCGGCCCCCGGGCCGAACACGTGGCAGTGCGCGTCCACCGCGCCCGCGGGCAGCTGGAACCTCGGCTTGGACGGGCCGGTGGTCCAGTCCATCCAGCCGGCGGTTTTGGTGAAGTCACCTGTTGTCGGTTTGCTCATTGAAGAAGCTCCAGTGCGTGAAGTGGCCCCAACCGTGAACACCGCGGAACCGGCTTTGCCGGGCCGCTGGTGTTGCCCCCTTGAGGGGGTCGCGCGCAGCGCGGCGGGGGTGTTTCCTGCTGCTTCAGTCGATGTAACGCAAGCCAGCAGCAGCCAGCGGCTCGCGCATCTTGTACATGTCCAGCCCCAGCACGCCCGACGCCAGCTTGGCGCGCTTCTCGCCTTCGAAACTCTCGCGCCGGATGGCGGCTTCCAGCGTCTTCTGAACAATGGCCGAGGGCACGCAGACCACGCCGTCGTCGTCGGCCACGATCACGTCGCCCGGCGTCACGTAGGCACCGGCACAGACGATGGGGATGTTCACCGAGCCCAGCGTGGCCTTGATGGTGCCCTTGCTGCTGATCGCCTTGGACCACACCGGGAAGTTCATTTCCTTGAGCGTCTTCACGTCGCGCACACCGGCCTCGATGATCAGCGCCCGCGCGCCACGCGCCTGGAACGA
>PNMN01000216.1 GCA_013823655.1 Comamonadaceae bacterium
ATGCCTTTGCGTGCACGAATGGTGAAGTCCACCAGCAGGATGGCGTTCTTGGTCACCAGGCCCATCAGCAGCACGATGCCAATCACCGAGAACATGCTCAGGGTCGAGCCAAACATCAGCAGCGCCAGCGCCACGCCGATCAGCGTGAGCGGCAACGAGGTCATGAGCGCCAGCGGCTGCAGGAAGCTCTGGAACTGGCTGGCCAGGATCATGTAGATGAAGATGATGGCCATCGCCAGCGCCGAGACGGCGTAGCCGAAGCTTTCCTGCATGTTCTTGGTCGAGCCGCCGAACTCGGTGCGGTAGCCCGGCGGCAGGGCAATGGTGTCGAGCACCGCCTGGATGTCGCCCGACACCTCGCCGGCCGAACGACCGAACACGTTGGCGTTGATGGCCACCTCGCGGTTGAGGTTGCGCCGGTTGATCTGGTTCGGGCCGGTGCCCTCGACCACGTTCGCCACCTGGCCCAGACGCACCACGCGGGCCGAGCCATCGGCGTTGCTGCCCACCACGAAGGGCAGGGTGGCCAGGTCGGCGGTGCGCTCGCGCTGCTCGGGCGCCAGGCGCAGGTTGACGTCGTAACTTTCACCGTCGGCGGCGCGCCAGTTGCCCACCGTCTGCCCGGCCACCAGGGTGCGCAGGCTGCTGGCGACCGCCGCGGTGTTGAGCCCGGCGTCGGACGCCAGGTCGCGGCGCAGCGTCACGTCCACCGTGGGCTTGTTCGGCTTGAGCGAAGAATCCAGGTCCACCAGGCCGGGGATGGTGCGGATCTTCTCCAGCACCAGCGTGTTCAGTCGCTCCAGCTCGGCCAGGTCGTCGCCCTGGATGGAAAACTCGATCTGCTTGTTGCCGCCCACCGGGTCGAGCAGGCCGGCGTGCGTGACGGTGATGCCCGGCACGCTGCGCAGGCGTTCGCGCAGCCTGGCGGCCATGGCGTCGGCGTTGAGCGAGCGCTCTTTGCGGTCCACCAGGCGCAGGTAGATGCTGGCGTTGTTGCGGCCCTGGGCATTGACGGTGTTGATGGTGGAGAGCGTGTACCGCACCTCGGGGAATTCGCGCAGGATCGCCTCGACCTGCCGGACCTTGGCTTCGGTGGCCTGCAGTGACGAGCCCACCGGCGTCTGGAAGCTGACCTGTGTTTCCGAAAAATCGGCCTTGGGCACGAACTCGGTGCCCAGCAGCGGCAGCAGGGCGATGCTGCTGGCGAACACCGCCAGCGCCAGGCCCATGGTGGCGAGCTTGTGCTTGAGCGACCAGCGCAGCGCGCCCTGGTAGGTCTCGGCCAGGTCGTCCTGCAGGCGGTCGAACCAGCCGGTCACGCGGCCGATGGTCTTGTCGTACAGGCTCACCGGTGCCAGCTGCTTGCCGTGTTTCTCGATCTCCGGGTCGTGCCACACCGACGACAGCATCGGGTCGAGCGTGAAGCTGACGAACATCGAGATCAGCACGGCGGCCACCATGGTGATGCCGAACTCGTGGAAGAACTTGCCGATGATGCCGCCCATGAAGCCGATGGGCAGGAACACCGCCACGATGGACAGCGTGGTCGCCAGCACCGCCAGGCCGATCTCCTGCGTGCCGTCCATGGCGGCCTGGTACGGCGTCTTGCCCATCTGCACGTGGCGCACGATGTTCTCGCGCACCACGATGGCGTCGTCGATCAGCAGCCCCACCGACAAGGTGAGCGCCATCAGCGTGATCATGTTGATGGTGAAGCCGAACAGGTTCATGAAGAAGAAAGTGCCGACCAGCGCGATCGGCAGGGTGAGGCCGGTGATGACGGTGGAGCGCCAGCTGTTGAGGAACAGGAACACGATCAGCACCGTGAGGAGGGCGCCTTCGATCAGGGTGCGCCGCACGTTGTCGACCGAGACGCGGATCGGTCGCGAGCCGTCGGCGATGGGTTCGAGCCGCACGCCCGGCGGCAGCTGGGCCTGCATGTCGTCCAGCACCTGCTTGAGCGCGTCGGTCACGGCGATGGTGTTCTCGTCCTGCGCCTTCTGCACCTGCAGCAGCAGGGTGCGCTGGCCGTTGTACAGGGCCAGACTTTCCACCTCCTGGGTGGCGTCGCTGATGCGCGCCACCTGGCCCAGCCGCACCGGGCTGCCGCCGCGCCGCGCCACGATGATCTGCTCGAAATCCTGCGGGTTTTGCAGGCGGGCCAGCACCTGCACCACCCGGTCGCGCTCGGCGTCTTTCAGCGTGCCCACCGGCAGGTCCTGGTTCTCGCTGCGCACCGCCGCCACGATCTGTTCGGCGGTGATGCCCATGGCCTCCATCGCGGCCGGGTCCAGATCGATGTTGACCGCACGCCGCGTGCCGCCCACCAGCGTGACCGAGCCCACGCCGCGCACATTCTCCAGCCGCTTTTTCAGCGTCTGTTCGGCCCAGGTGGTGAGTTCCACGGCGCTCGGTGGCTTGGCGGCAGCGGCCCCGCCGCCGGGCGGCGAACCAAGCGCCTGGCCGTCGTCGGCGGCAATCCGGGGCGCGGCGGGGAGCGTGGGGGGCGCATCCGGCAAGACGGCGACGGTCCAGATGGCCCGCGCCGACGGGTCGAAGCGCAGCACCTGGGGTTCTTCCACCTGGTCGCGCAGTTTGGGGCGCAGCGTGGCCACTTTTTCGCGCACGTCCTCGGCCGCTTTGCGGCCATCGATGTGCAGCTGGAATTCAACGATGACGACCGATTGCCCTTCGTAGCTGCGCGAGGTCAGCGCGTTCACGCCGGCGATGGCGTTGACGGTCTCTTCGACTTTCTGGGTGACTTCGCTCTCGACGATTTCCGGCGAGGCACCGGGGTAGGCGGTGCTGACCACCACCACCGGGAAGTCGATGTTGGGGAACTGGTCCACCTTCAGGCGCTGGAAGCTGAACAGCCCGAGCACCATCAGGCCGATCATCAGCATGGTCGCGAAGACCGGGTTGCGCAGCGAAACCTGGGTGAACCACATGGTGCGGCGTTCTCAGGGTTTGGCTGTGGCGGCAGGCGCAGCCGCCTTGACCGCCGTGCCCGCGCGGATCGCGCCGACCGTGGCGCGCAGCACCGCAGCGCCTTCGGGCAGAGCGGCCACGTCGTCCACCACCAGCATGGTCTGGCCCGCATGCTGGCCCTGGCGGCCCAGCGTCACGTCCACGTGCGCCACGCGGTCCGCTGCCAGCACCTGCACATAGGGCGTGGGCTGGTCGTTGCGCACCGCCGACAGCGGCAGCGCCGCCGCCTGCCGTTGGCCGGTGACGATCTGCCCCTGTGCAAACAGGCCCTGCCGCATGCCCGCCACTGCGGGCACGCGCAGGTACACCAGCACGCTGCGGCTGCCCGCCTGCACGCTGGGGTTGATGCGCGCCACCGTGGCCGCCACCGCTTGGGTCAGGCCTTCCACCGTCAGCGTGGCCTGCTGGCCCGGTTGCACGGCTGCGGCGTCGGCCGGGGCCAGTGCGGCCTCCAGTTCAAAGGCCGACAGGTCCACCACGTCGAGCAGGCGCGCGTCCACGCCCACGCGCTCGCCGTTCTGCACCAGGCGCGCGGCAATCTGCCCGTTCAGCGGTGAGCGCAAGGTGGTGTCGGCCAGGCCCTTGCGCGCAATGTCCAGCGCCGCCAGCGCGGCGCGGTGGGTGGCCACGGCCGCGCTCAGGTTGCCTGCGGTGGTGTCCAGCGCCGTGGCCGAAATGAAGCCCTGCTGCACCAGTTGCTGGTTGTTGTCGAAACCGCGCTGTGCGATCACCACCTGCGCCTGCGCGGCGCGGGCCTGCTCCTCGGCCTGGCGCACCCGGGCCGCAGCCTCGGTGCTGTCGATGCGGGCCAGCACCTGGCCGACTTTCACGCTGTCGCCTTCGCGCTTGCTCAGGCCTTGCACCTCACCGGCGGCGCGCGCCTTGATGGTGGCGGTCTGCACGGCTTTGAGCGAGCCGGACACCGCCACCACCTGGTCCAGCACCAGGCGCTGCACGCGCACCAGGTCTTGCGCGGCGATGTCAAACACCGGCGCTTGTTGCATGGCGGCTGCCGCCGTGGCGGCGGCGTCGCGCTGCACGCTGCGTTTGTTCAGGGCGCGCGCCACGCCGAAGGCAATGGCGCCGATCAGCAGGGCCAGCAACAGCCATTTGAGCCAGGCGGGGCGTTGGTGTGGATGGGGGCTCATGGAGGTCAAGGGCGTTGGGTCAGGGCTGGCCGGGCCGGGCGAGCATGCCGTGCAGCAGCAGGTTCACCTGGGTGTCGATGAACGCCTCGGGCTCGATCTGGTCGGCCGGCGGGCAGCAGGGCGCCATGGAGTGCTTCCAGGTCAGCAGAAAGATCATGGGTGCGATCAGGCTGTACACCGCGAGGTCCAGGTCCATGGAGTGGAACTCCCCGCTGTCCACACCGCGCTGCAGCACGCGCTTGAGCAAGGCGTGCCCCGGGCTGATCACCGTTTGCTGGTAGTAGGCCGCCACGTCGGGGAAGCTGCCGGCCTCGCTCATCACCAGCTTGGTGATGCCCGATGCCTGCGTCATGCCGATGCGTTCCCACCAGCTGTGCAGGCAGTAGCGCACCAGCTCGGCGCTGCTGCCGGTGAAGGCCGCGAACTCGGCATTCCATTCGTCAAAGCGCCCGGCCAGCGTTTCGTGGATCACCGCCTTGAACAGCTCTTCCTTGCTCGGGTAGTACAGGAACAGCGTGCCCTTGGACACGCCGGCGCGCGC
>PNMN01000217.1 GCA_013823655.1 Comamonadaceae bacterium
CCGCGCAGCCCGCAGGCCAGACCCACCAGCACGTTGTTGCGCTCGTAGCTCTGGATCCAGGCGCTGGTTTTCATGTCGCCCTTGCGCACCATCGGGCCGGCCAGCATGGCGGTGTGCATTTCGTCGCCGGTGCGGTCCAGGAAGCCGGTGTTGATGAAGGCCACGCGGCTGGCGGCGGCTTCAATGCAGGCCTTCAGGTTGACCGAGGTGCGACGCTCTTCGTCCATGATGCCGAGCTTGACGGTGCTGTCGGCCAGGCCCAGCACCTGCTCGACGCGACCGAACAGTTCGCAGGCAAACGCCACTTCGCGCGGGCCGTGCATCTTGGGCTTGACGATGTAGACCGAGCCCTTGCGCGAGTTGCGGATCGTGTCCTTCTTGCTCTTCTTCAGGTCGTGCAGGGCGATGGTGGTGGTGACCATCGCGTCCATGATGCCTTCGGGGATCTCCTTGAGATCGTTTGAGCCGGGGGCGCCCCAGAGGATGGCGGGGTTGGTCATCAGGTGGCCGACGTTGCGCACGAACATGAGCGAGCGGCCGTGCAGGCGGATGCGCTTGTGGCCTTGCGGTGCGTGGTAGTCACGGTCCGGGTTCAGGCCGCGGGTGAAGGTGGTGTTGCCCTTGCTCACTTCCTCGGTCAGCGTGCCCTGCAGGATGCCCAGCCAGTTGCGGTAGGCCAGCACCTTGTCTGGTGCGTCCACCGCGGCGACGGAGTCTTCCAGGTCCAGGATGGTGGAGAGCGCCGCTTCGAGCACCAGGTCGCTCACGCCGGCCGGGTCGCTCTGGCCGATGGCGGTGGCGCGGTTGATCTGGATCTCCAGGTGCAGGCCGTTGTGCTGGAGCAGCACGGCGCTCGGCGCCTTGGCCTCGCCCTGGAAGCCGATGAACTGGCTCTTGTCGGCCAGCTTGCTGGTGCCGCCAACGGCGAGGCCGACCACCAGCTCACCGTCCTTGTTGACCTTGTAGCCGGTGGAGCCGAGGTGCGAGCCCTTCTTCAGCGGGGCGCAGCGGTCCAGCACGTGGCGGCAGTATTCGATGACCTTGGCGCCGCGCTTGGGGTTGTAGCCGCCCTTCTTGCCGACCCCAACTTTCACTTTTTGGCAGCCCTTGTCTTCCGAGATCACGTCGGTGCCGTACAGCGCGTCGTACAGGCTGCCCCAGCGCGCGTTGGCGGCGTTCAGCGCATAGCGCGCGTTCAGGATCGGCACCACCAGCTGCGGACCGGCCTGCGTGGCCAGCTCGTGGTCCACGTTCTTGGTGGTGGCCTTGACCTTCTTGGGCTCGGGCACCAGGTAGCCGATGGTTTCCAGGAACTGGCGGTACGCCACCATGTCGGTGATGGGGCCGGGGTGGGCGCTGTGCCAGGTGTCCAGCTCGGCCTGCAGGCGGTCGCGCTCGGCCAGCAGGGCGGCGTTCTTCGGCGCCAGGTCGGCCACGATGGCGTCAAAGCCCTTCCAGAAGGTTTCGCTGCTCACGCCGGTGCCGGGCAGCACGTTGGCGTTGATGAACTCAAACAATTCGGTGGCGACCTGCAGGCCGTGGACTTGGGTGCGTTGCGTCATATTGGGCTTTCACCCCCGCGCTGCCTTCGGCGTCACCCCCTCAAGGGGGCGACACCAGCCGTCCGGCAAAGCCGGCCCGGCGGTGTCCCTTGATGGGGTTGCCTCAGACATGGAAGGGTTTGGGTTGAACAAAGGTTGAGGGAAAAGGAAATCAGTCGAACCACGAGAGGACTTCGCGCAGGTTCGTGGCCGTGCGCGTGGGCAACGTGCCCAGTTCTTCGAACGGAAGGTTCTGCCGGTTCACCCACAGCGTGCGGTAGCCGAACCAGGTCGCGCCCAGCGCGTCCCAGGCGTTGCTGCTGACGAACACGATCTGCTGGCGCGTCAGGCCGGTCACTTTCTCGCCCTGCGCGTAGGCGTCGGGGTGGGTCTTGTACTTGCGCACGCTGTCCACGCTGATCAGGTGGTCCAGCAGGCCTTCGAGCCCGGCGCTGCGCACGGCGATGCCCAGCATCTCCGGTTCGCCGTTGCTCAGGATGCCGGTGGCGATGCCGCGCTCGCGCAAGGCTTGCAGCACCTCGCGGTTTTCCGGGAAGGCGCTGAGGTGCCGGTACTGGTTCATCAGTTGCGTGGCCTTGCCCTCAAAGGCCGGCCAGTCGCTGCGCGCGGCCGGCTCGATCAGCTTGATGGCGTAGGCCAGCGCGTTCTGTGTGATGACCCAGAACGGCCGGTAATGCGGTTGATCGGGCGCGCCGTGGTCGCAAGTGGTCACCAGGCGGGTGTATTCGATCTGCTTGTCGCGCCACACCGTGGCCAGCCGCGCGCCCTGGCCCGGGAACAGCTGCTCGGCAAGCAGGCCCACGCTGTACACGTCGAACAGCGTGCCATAGGCGTCAAACAGGACCGCGCGGGGTTTTTCCATGATCGAACTGTATTCGGAACTTTGACTGAGATTTGTTCATTGTTTGATGATTTATTGGTGACTTTATTGAGGGTAATTTCCGAAAGACACCGCCGCTGGATCGGGCCGACAATCGCTGCATGGCTGCTTCACCATCCGCTTCCGACCACCCGCCCCACCTGCCGCTGACCGGCCTGCGCGTGGTCGAGTTCACCCACATGGTCATGGGCCCGACCTGCGGCATGGTGCTGGCCGACATGGGGGCCGAGGTCATCAAGGTCGAGCCCATCGAGGGCGACCGCACGCGCCACCTGCTGGGCTCGGGTGCGGGCTTCTTTCCGCTCTTCAACCGCAACAAGAAGAGCATCGCGATCGACCTGCGCCAGCCCGAGGGCGCTGAGCTGGCGCGCCGCCTGGCCGCCAGCGCCGACGTGGTGGCCGAGAACTTCAAGCCCGGCACCATGGGCAAGTACGGGCTGGACTACGCGGCGCTTTCACAGGTCAACCCGCGTTGCATCTACATCAGCCTCAAGGGCTTCCTGCCCGGCCCCTACGACCACCGCACCGCGCTCGACGAGGTGGTGCAGATGATGGGCGGCCTGGCCTACATGACCGGGCGCCCCGGCGACCCGCTGCGCGCGGGCACCAGCGTGAACGACATCATGGGCGGCATGTTCGGCGCCATCGGTGCGCTGGGCGCGCTGATTCAGCGCGGCATCACCGGCAAGGGGCAGGAGGTGCAGAGCGCGCTGTTCGAGAACAACGTGTTCCTGGTCGGCCAGCACATGCTGCAGTACGCCATCACCGGCCAGGCGGCAGCGCCCATGCCCGAGCGCATCTCGGCCTGGGCGGTGTACGACGTGTTCACCGTGAAAGACGGCGAGCAGATCTTTCTGGCCGCGGTGAGCGACGCGCAGTGGGCCACCTTCTGCGACATCCTGGGCTTCGATGACCTCAAGGCCGACCCGCGCTACCCCGACAACAACGCCCGCGTGAAGCAGCGCCCGCAACTGCTGCCGGTGCTGCGCGAGCGGCTGGCGGGCCGCAGCGCTGCGGAGCTGGCCGCGCTGTTCGAGCAAGTGGGCCTGCCCTTCGCCCCGATCCGCAAGCCCGAAGAGCTGTACGACGACGAGCACCTGCTGGCCACCGGCGGTCTGGCCGACATCACCCTGCCCGACGGCGCGCGCGCCGGCCAGACCGCCAAGACCACGCTGTTCCCCTTCACCATGGACGGCCAGCGCCTGGGCGTGCGGCTGGACCCGCCCCGCATGGGCGCCCACACCACCGAGCTGCTGCACGGCCTGGGCTACAGCGGCGCCGAGATCGACAGGCTGCGCCAGACCGGCGCGGTGGCCTGAGATGGCCACGCCCGACGTCCACATCAGCGAAGTCGGCCCGCGCGACGGCCTGCAGTCCGTCAAAGCCACCATGGCCACGGCCGACAAGTGCCGCTGGATCAGCGCGCTGGCCGCTGCCGGGCTGCGCGAGATCGAGGTCGGCTCCTTCGTGCCGCCCAAGCTGCTGCCGCAGCTGGCCGACGTGGCCGAGGTGGTGCGCCACGCCATCAGCTTGCCGGGCCTGACCGTGATGGCCCTCGTGCCCAACCGGCGCGGCGCAGAAGCCGCGCTGGCAGTGGGCGTGCACAAGCTCACCCTGCCGGTGTCGGCCAGCGAGGCGCATTCGCTTGCCAACGTGCGCAAGACGCGCGAGCAGATGCTGGCCGAGCTGCGCGAGGTGGTGGCGCTGCGCAACGAGCGCGCCCCCGGCGTGCCGGTGGAAGTCGGCCTGTCCACCGCGTTCGGCTGCACGCTGCAGGGCGCGGTGGCCGAAGACGAGGTGATCGCACTCGCCCTGGCTTGCGTGCAGGCCGGGGTGGACGAGGTCGGCCTGTCCGACACCACCGGCATGGCGAACCCGGCGCAAGTCAGGCGCCTGTTCACCCGCCTGCGCGCCGAGCTGGGCGCGCAGGCGGGCGCGGCGCACCTGCACAACACGCGCGGCCTGGGCCTGGCCAACTGCCTGGCCGCCTTCGACGTGGGCGTGCGCAGCTTCGACAGCTCGCTCGGCGGCCTGGGCGGTTGCCCTTACGCGCCCGGCGCCAGCGGCAACGTGGTGACCGAAGACCTGGTCTTCATGTTCGAGGCCATGGGCGTGTCCACCGGCGTCGACCTCACCCAATTGATGGCCGCGCGCGAGCCTTTGAAGGCCGGCCTGCCCGGCGAACCGGTCTACGGCATGACGCCCGAAGCCGGCCTGCCCAAGGGCTGGTGAAG
>PNMN01000218.1 GCA_013823655.1 Comamonadaceae bacterium
GAGAAATCCTTTCAGGCATTTTTCGTCGACAGGACGTCTGGTGACACTGCACCCGACGTCCCGCGCGCGCCGAAAACCAGGTGGGCGTGCAGATCGTGAGCAAAGCGTTTGAGCTGGTGGTGAATGCCCTTGTTTGCGCGCACCAGGGCGTTGTAGCCGAGCACGGCGGGGATGGCGACCAGCAGGCCGAGCGCGGTCATGATGAGTGCCTCGCCGATGGGGCCGGCCACCTGGTCGATGCCGACCTGGCCCGCTGCACCAATGCCCAGCAGCGCGTGGTAGATGCCCCAGACGGTGCCGAACAGGCCCACGAAGGGCGCGGTGGAGGCGATGGAGGCGAGCACCGTCAGGCCGCTCTGGGCGCGCTGCAGCGCGTCGTCCAGGCTGCGACTCAGGCAGCGCTCGATCCAGTCGCTCGCGTCACCGAGGTCACGCCATGAATGCCTTGCCCCCGCCTGGCACCCCAGATGGCTGGCAACCGCGACACCTTCAACAGCCAGGGCCCGAAACGGATCGCCCGGTTGCTGGCCGAACGCCGCCACCCCGTCGGCCAGGCTGGCGCTGCGCCAGAAACGATCACAGGCGCGCGCCTGTCGGCGGTGGGCGCGCTGGTCCAGCCACTTGAGCAAAAAGATGACCCAGGTGGTGAGCGACATCAGCAGCAGTGCGATGGCCACCGCACGGATCACGGCGTCGCCCTGGGTCCAGACGTGGGCCAGGCCGGAGGATGCGAAATTCAATTCCATGGAATGTGTTCCAGTCTGCGAAAAGTGGACAGGCTCGGTCGTTCAATAGGTTCAACCAAGCACGAAGCGGATGGGAACGTCGAACCACATGGCCTGCGGGACGCCACCCCGCTGGCCCGGCGCTGCGCTCACCGGAATACCTTCGCCCTGCGGGCTGCGGTGCGAGCTGGCTTGGGGGTGGCCCGGCGCTGCGCTCACCGGAATACCTTCGCCCTGCGGGCTGCGGTGCGAGCTGGCTTGGGGCGGCCCGGCGCTGCGCTCATCCCGTCACGCGGGCCGCTGGCCGCGCCAGGTGCTTGCGGGTGGCGCGCAGCTTGATCCCCAGGCGCCGCCATGCAATCACCACCGCCGTCAGACTGAGCAAGGCGCCGCCCGCGCTGAGCACGATCAGCAAGATGTCCCACAGCGGGCGCTGGTTCAACAGTGGCAGCCAGTCCCAGCTGTGCAGCAGCTCGAACAGCCAGCGGCTGGTGCGGCGGCCCACGTCGGTGCGCCCCAGCACGGCCCCGGTGTGCGGATCGAGGTGCACCCAGCTGGCCTGCGGGTCCTGGTAGACCACGCGCAGGATCGGCAGCGGCCGCTCGTTGCCGCCGCTCATGGTGTGGGCCTCACGGCCGTAGTAATAGAAGTCGTACGCGTCGAGGCGATCAATGCGCGCGATGGGTGCGTCCAGCAGACCGGCCGCGGCACGCCGCAAAGCCAGTTCATCCACCTGCCAGGCCTGGGCGCTGCGGCTGTCGAGCAACTGCGCTCGCCCCGCAGCCCGCACGGCCTGCACGGTGCGGTTGCCCAGCACCGGCACCCACCGCAGTTCGCGCACCGCGCCACCGGCGGTGGCGAGCAGGGCAGCCGGGGCCGCGTCGTCGGCACTCACCTGCAGGGCCGCCCCCTGCAGCGCTGCCGTGCGCAGAGGCGCCGCACCGGTGTCGAACACGCGCCAGGGGTTCATCGACATCAGTCCGCTGAAGATCCAGGTGAACGTGATCAGGGCGAACAGCAGGCCCGAGATGTGATGCCAGCGCATCACGCGCCCGGGATAGGGCGAACGCGAACCATGGCGGTAGGGTTGCCGCAAGCGCCAGCGCATCACGCCCACCACCGTGCCCAGCAGGGTCACGGCAATACCGACGATGGACAGCCAGATCACGATGTCGCTCCAGTACGGATCGAAAATGTTGCCCCGAAACGGATAGAGCCAGTGAATCCAGGCCCCGGCATAGTTCCACCGGCGCTCGTTGCGGGTGGCGTCGCGCACCACTTCCCCCGTGAGGCCCGAGATGTAGAGCTGCGTGCCCTGCGCATCGGGCAGTTGCACCAGGTGCAACGGGCGGTGCGCGTCCAGCGCCTTCGAATGGGTGAAGGCGTCTTCCTGCACCAGGCCCAGATGGCGCAGGCCCCTGGTGGATGCATCGGGGCCTGCGTAAGCCGCAGCGCTGGCCAGCGCCAGCGTGGTATCCACGCCCTGCAGGCGCTGGCCCGTCGCCGCATCGAGCACCACCGTGCCACTGCCCGGTGGCGTGCGCCGCCGGGCAGTGGCGTGCGAAGGCGACGCCTCGGGCACCACCAGATACACCGCCTGGCCACCGCGTCCGGCTGCCAGGCGCAGCTCTTTGAGCGGACCTTCGATCCCGGCCTGCTCCAGAGCCCGCCAGGGCGCGAGCAACCCGGCACCGTCCCCCAGCGAGGGCAGATGCGCCAGGCGCTCGACCGGTGTGAGCTTGGGGTAGCCCACGTACATCATCACCACGCCCGAGATGAACCACAGGGCGAAGAAGACGCCCAGCACGATACCCAGCCAGCGGTGGGTCAGAAACAGCCAGCGTTTGAGGCGCAGGTGCATGCCAGCCTCGTCAGAAGCTCACGCGCAGCGCCAGATCGGCCGTGCGTGGCGCCCCCAGATACACCATGCTGCTGCGCACGCTGGTGGCATAGACCTTGTCGGTGGCGTTGCGCAGGCGCGCGCTCAGCTGCACATGGCGGTTGATCCGGTAGCTCAAACCCAGATCGAC
This sequence comes from Comamonadaceae bacterium, assembly GCA_013823655.1. GTDB lineage: Bacteria > Pseudomonadota > Gammaproteobacteria > Burkholderiales > Burkholderiaceae_C > Hydrogenophaga. Next base: position 2,756 of record PNMN01000218.1, read on the forward strand.
CAGCGTGTAGCCGGGCCAGCGCTGGGTGTTGACGGCATCGGCATACACCGCGCCGACACGCCGCAGGCCTACGCTGGCTTCGAGCTGCGGCGTGAAGGCGTACGAGGTCCAGAGGTTCGCCACCGTGCGTGGCGTGTTGGTCGGTCGCCTGCCAGCCAGCGACACGCCGCTCTGCACGAAGCTTTCGTACTGCGCGTCCACATAGCTCAGGTTGCCCTGCACCGACCATTGCCGGGTTGGCTGCAGGCCGACACCCGCCTCAACGCCCTTGGCCGACTGCTCACCCACCAGCACCGTGAGGCTGCTGTTGTTCGGGTCCTGCGTGGCGATGTTCTTGCGGGTGATGTGAAAGGCGGCCAGGGTGGCGTTGCCCCGGCCCTGCCAGAAGTCCAGCTTGCTGCCCACTTCGATCTGTCGCCCGGTGGTCAGCTCGCTGTTGTCGCGCACGTTGGCAAACGAAGCCGTGCTCAGGATGCCCGCCGGTGGATCGGCCGCGGTGGCAAACTGACCATACAGATTGGCGCCCGGTGCGAAGTCCCAGACCAGGCCGATGCGACCGGTGGTGGGGCGGTAGCTGCGCGCATAGCTGGCCGGGTTGGCGGCGGTGATCTCGCGGCGATTGGTCAGCTCCAGTTTGATGCGCTCGTGCCGCAGGGCGGTCACCAGATTCAGCGTCGGCGCCAGCGCTGTGCGGTTCTCGGCGTACACGGCCGCCGTGCGTATCTTGTTGTCGCGATCAGGACGGAACCCGGGCGTCATGCCAGGAATGGAAAAGAAGAACTCGGTCTGGAAGTCGTAGGGATCGACGCTGCTCACCGTGCCAGACAGGCTGTTGGGGAACCGGGTCTGCTTGTTCAGGCTCACATCAAGGCCAAACGACCAGTCGCTGCGCCGTTCGCCGATCCGCCCTTTGTAGGTGCCATCGATGCGGTCGCCGACCAGGCGCTGGTCGTGGCGCTGCAGCAGCGTGCCGGAACGCACCACGACCGTGTTGGAGCTGTTGAAGACGTAGGTCTCCACGTTGCGGTAGTCGCGCAGCGCATCGTAGGCATAGAAGGTGTTCTTCCACTGCAAGGCATCGCTGGCGCGCCATTCCGTGACAGAACGCAGCCACTGCACGCGCTGGGCGTAGAGGCCATCGGCGCTGTTGTAGTTCTTGAACCGGGTGCGCTGGTCGATCTGCAGCGTCCCGACGGCGGGCCTGAGCACTGGCGTGCCCCAGTAAGGACGGTCCACCTGCTCGTCCTGGTATTCGTAGGCCAGGGTGTGACTCAGTCCAGTGCCCAGGTCCGAGAGCAGCGAGGCAGCCAGCTGTGTGGCCTGCCTGTCCGTCCCATCGGTCCATGCACCTCCCTGGCGGTGGTTCACGTCCAGCCGCAGGAAGTGGTCCGCGCCTCCTTGTCCATCCCCGGCGACGCGCCGGTTCAGCCCGATCGACGCCTCCTTCAGGCGGTCGGTCCCCACGCTCAGCCGGGCTTCGCTCAGGTCATGCCGCGTTGCGAGTTTGGTGATGTAGTTGATGGTGCCGCCCACGGCACCCGCTCCATACAGAAAGCTCGACGGACCCCCGATGGCCTCGACACGCTCGTAGATCCAGCTGTCCACCGGACGGGTCGCAATCGAGTACTGCACGTCCACCCCGTTGAACAGCTGCGTGATGGAGGCACCGCTGAATCCACGGTACTGCACGCCGATGCTGCCCGGTGCGTCGTGCGCCGTCACACCCGCAACACTGCGCAGCACGTCCTGCGTGTTCTGGGCTCCGCGGGCCTCGATGGTGGCGCGATCCACCACGGTCACGCTGGCAGGCGTTTCACGCGGGGTCAGGCCGAGGCGGCTGCCCGTGTCCACCGGCGTGTCCAGCGGCAGCGCGCCATTGGGCTGGTCTGGCGAAGCTTTCACCTCGAC
>PNMN01000219.1 GCA_013823655.1 Comamonadaceae bacterium
AGGCTTCCTTGAAGCCCTTGGGCGTGGTGACTTCGTGCGTCGTCCGGTCGAGCTGGCAGCCCTCGGTGTCGCCGCTGATGTTGAGCGGGAAGATCACTTGAGAAGCGAACTTGCCGGCCTCTTCGAGCACGGCGTTGATGGTCTCGGCGTCCACCTCGGCGTGTTGCGGCATCGACTGGAAGTCGGCCGTCACGTTGAGCACTTCGTGCATCACAAACTGCATGTCACGCAGGGGCGGGTTGTAAACGGGCATGGGGACTACTCCTGTGAGGGTTTGTGAAATGAAAGGTCTCAGGTGCTGGTGTTGGCGTTCTTGCGCGCCCTGGCCGGACGGGGCAAGGAGGCGGTCACGGGCAACGCCTGGCTGAAGCGCTCGACGATGCCTTCAAAGGCCGCGAGCGAACGCCGGACCGAATGGGGGCTGCGCAGGAACCGCGCCTCATAGTGCAGTGCCAGGATCAGCGAGTGGATCTCAAAGCGCATCTGGTCTGCGTCGGTGTCGGCGCGCAGGTGCCCTTCCTCGACCGCGATGTTGATGGCGCGCTGCATCGCGCTCAGCCAGGTGTTGACCGAACTCGCCAGGGCATCGCGCACCGGGCCGGGCCGGTCGTCGAACTCGACCGCGCCACTGATGTAGATGCAGCCCGAGTCGATCTCCACCGATGTGCGCTGCATCCAGTTGGCAAACAGCGCGCGCAGGCGAGGCAGGCCGCGCGGCGCCCGGATCGCGGGGTAGAACACCTCTTCCTCAAAGCGCGCGTGGTACTCGCGCACCACCGAAATCTGCAACTCCTCGCGCGAACCGAAGTGGGCGAACACGCCCGACTTGCTCATCTGCATGACCTCGGCCAGCGCCCCGATGGACAGACCTTCCAGGCCGATCTGCGTGGCCAGACCGAGCGCGGCATCGACGATGGCGGCCTTGGTCTGCTGTCCTTTTTGCAACGGACGCAATGCCGTGGAGGCTTGTCGCTCGCGCTGGACGGTGCTGGTGACGCTCATGGACAGGGCCCGATGATGGGGTGAAAAAAAAGACCGCGCGATCAATCGAACGGTCGTGCTATTTTTACCGCAAAAACGGATACCCGGGCTGGTCCGCCCGCGAATCAGGAAAAATTGTTTAGGGACTGCGCCCTAAATCGCACCCGCGGCGGCGCCGTTCACAGGTGGTCAACAGGCAGCAGCAGCGCCAGGCTGTGCTCCAGGCTTTCGCTGGGCAGGCGCTTGAAGCCGCTGCGCGCAAAACGCTGCAGGCGACCGACACAGAAGGCCGTGACCACCGAGGCGTCGGCTTGTGCGTCCACCGTGGGTGTGACGGCGCCCGAGAGCACGGCGGCCTCGCGCAGGTTCTGGCGCAGGGCCGATTCGATCTTGTCGAAGAACAGGTTCATGCGCTGCTGCAGGCGCTCGTTCTCGAACACCAGGGCATCGCCCACCATCACGCGCGTCATGCCCGGGTTTTTCTCGCCAAACTGCAGCAGCAGCGTGACCAGCTTGCGCGAGCGGGCGGCGGCGTCGGGCTCGCGCTCGCCGAGCTGGTTGACCAGGCCGAAGATGGTCTGCTCGATGAACTCGATCAGGCCTTCGAACATCTGCGCCTTGCTGGCGAAATGGCGGTACAGCGCGGCTTCGCTCACCTCCAGCCGGGCGGCCAGGGCGGCGGTGGTGATGCGCTCGGCACCCGGCTGCTCCAGCATGGTGGCGAGCGCCTGCAGGATCTGCACCCGCCGCTCACCCGGCTTGGGCCGCTTGCGTGCGCCGCCCTCGGCACTCCCCGCAGTTTCGGGGTCGCCGTCGGAAGAAACGTCGACCGTGGGCGTGGGCTCGGGTGCGCTGGGGATCATGGGCGTCGGTCCGTCGTTGGTCGGCTGGGGGCCTTTGACGGGGCCCGGTGTTTGTCGTCCTCGGTTTCATTTTCGCACAGCGCTGTGGGCGCCCACTGAGGCGCCGTCAGGTCGGCGGCAGAGTGCTCCGGGGGGCAGCAAAGACCAGCCGCACGCGCAGGCCGCGCCCCAGCGCACCCGCCGACAGCTGCATCTGGGTGTGGTGCGCGCGCGCAATCTCGTCGGCAATCGCCAGACCGAGGCCGTTGCCTTCACCCTGCGAACCAGGCAGGCGGTAGAAGCGCTGCAACACGCGGCCCTGTTCGCCCGCCGGAATGCCCGGCCCATCGTCTTCCACCTCGATCCACGAGACCGTGCCCCCTGCTCCAGCCTCTTGCCCGCAACGCAAGGTGATGCGCCCGCCCTCGGGCGTGTACTTGACGGCGTTGTCCACCAGGTTGATCAACAGCTCGCGCAGCAGCCAGGCGTGGCCGCGGGTCTGTGCCGGGGCACTCTCCAGCCCCAGGTCCATGTGTTTCTCGGCCGCCGCATCGAGGTAGAGCGCCAGGATGTTTTCACACAGTTCCTGCAGGTCCACCTGCTGCAGCGGCTGGGCGTCGGCGCTCACCGCGTCGGCGCGCGACAGGGCCAGCAACTGGTTGGCCAGCTGCGAGGTGCGGCGGGTCGCATCGCGCAGGCGCTGCACCTGCTCCACCCGCAGGCTCAGCAAGTCGCCGCTGCCCATGCTGCGCGCGGCCTGGGCCCAGGCCTCCACCTGCGCCTGCAGGCCGGCCAATGGCGTGCGCAACTGGTGCGCGGCATCGGCCACGAAGCGGCGCTGCGCTTCACTCTGCGCATTCACCAGTTCGAACAGGCGGTTGAGCGAACTCAACAGCGGGCGCACTTCGACCGGTGCGCTGTCGGCGTCGATGGGGCTCAAATCGCGCGGCGAGCGGCGCTCCACCGCCTGTTTGAGGTCGATCAGCGGGCGCAGCGCACGGGCCACCGCCCAGGTCACGGCCGCAGCGGCCAGCAGCAGCAGCAGCAGGTTGGGCAGCAGCACCCGCAGCAGCACGGTTTCCAGCCAGTTCTGCCGCGCATCGGAGCCGTCGGCCAGCATGACGATGAGTTCGCCTGCGGTACTGCTGCTGCGCTGGGCCACCACGCGGTAGGTGATGCCGCCCTCGACCACGCTCAGAAATTCGGCGTCTTCGGTGAACGGCAGCACGGTCGGCAACCAGGCTTCTCCCAGCAAGAGCCGCCCGCTGGCGTCGAGGATGCCGTAGGCGGCAACGCCTTCGCGCTCCTTCAGGAACTCCTCCACCGGTGGCGCCAGCAGCAGGGCCAGCCCCGGTGCGTTGCCGGACCCGACGTCGATGGCATCGATCTGGCTTGGGGTGAGCCGTCGACCATCGTTGCGCGTGACCACCACCGAATCGGCCAGCAGCGGCACCAGGTGCAGCAACTGCTGGTCTTGCTGCAGCGCGGCGGTGCCCGCGCTCTGGTAGTGAAAAAAGACACTGGCCAGGCCGACCAGCCCGAGCGGCAGCATGAGCAGCACCAGCAGCCGACGCTGCAGGCCCCAGATCATGCCCTCCGCAGCGGCGGCTTCAGGCCGAAGGCGCATGGTCGGTCGGGGTGCTCCGTTCGAGCCGGTAGCCAAAGCCACGGATGGAGCGCAGCGAGATGCCCGCCGGGTCGAGCTTGGCGCGCAGGCGCGAGACATAGACCTCGATCGCGTTGGGCGTGATCTCCTTGTCCCAGCCGGTCAGGGCCGCCAGCAGCTTGTCTTTGGCCGTCGGTTTGGGCGCCTGCATGAGCAGGTATTCGAGCACGGTCCACTCGCGCGGGCCCAGCTCCATGGGTTTGCCCGCCAGCGTCACACGGCGCAACGCGGTGTCCATCTCCAGCGGGCCGAAGACGAGCACCGCCGAGGTGGCGGCCTGCGAGCGCCGCAGCAGCGCACGCAGGCGCGCCAGCAGCTCGGGCAGCTCAAACGGCTTGAGCATGTAGTCGTCCGCCCCCAGGTCCAGCCCCTGCACGCGGTCTTGCAGCGCATCGCGCGCGGTCAGGATCAGCACCGGCATGCTCAGCCTGCGGGTGCGCAGGCGGCGCGTGAGCTCCAGCCCATCGACGCCGGGCAGGCCGATGTCCACGATGGCGAGGTCAAAGCTGTCGCTCTCCAGCGCCTGCTCGGCCCGCTCGGCGCTGCCCACCCAGTCCACCGTGTAGCCGGCGTTGCTCAACCCCAGCTTGATGCCGCTGGCCACCATCACGTCGTCTTCGACCAGAAGAAGCCTCATATCAGCGATCCAAAGACTTGAACAATGAGGCCACGGCGGCGTGCAGCAGCGTCCAGCACGCGCCACGGAACGGGCTTTGCCCGGCCGCAGGCGCGGCCCCCCTGGGGGGAAGACGCGAAGCGGCGCAGGGGGGCATCAATGAGACTTGATCATCGTGCCGAAGGGCTGGTCGCCCAGCACTTCGAGCAGCAGGGCGTGGGGCACCCGGCCATCGATGATGTGCACCGCGTTCACGCCGCTCTTGGCCGCGTCCAGCGCACCGGCGATCTTGGGGATCATGCCGCCGCTGATGGTGCCGTCTTCGCACAGCTCGTCGATGCGGCGCGGCGTCAGCTCGGTCATCAGCTGGCCACCCTTGTCGAGCACACCGCGGATGTTGGTCAGCATCAGCAGCTTCTCGGCCCGCAGCACCGTGGCCAGCTTGGCGGCCACCACGTCGGCGTTGATGTTGTAGCTCTCGTT
>PNMN01000220.1 GCA_013823655.1 Comamonadaceae bacterium
ACACCTGAAATCGGGCGACCTGGCCAAGGACAAAAACCTGCTGCTGACCACCATCCTGGCCGACGCGATCAACCTGGGCCTGACCAAGATGGCCGAGTCCTGCCCCGGCATGACCTACGCCAAGCTCGCCTGGCTGCAAGCCTGGCATACCCGCGACGAAACCTATTCGACAGCGCTGGCTGAATTGGTGAACGCCCAATGCCGGCATCTCTTCGCCGAACATTGGGGTGACGGCACCACGTCATCGTCGGACGGCCAGAACTTCCGAACCGGGAGCAAGGCCGAGAGTACCGGCCACATCAACCCGAAATATGGCAGCAGCCCTGGGCGAACCTTCTACACCCATATATCCGACCAGTACGCGCCGTTCCACACCAAGGTGGTTAATGTCGGCGTGCGCGACTCGACCTATGTACTCGACGGCCTGCTGTACCACGAGTCCGACCTGCGCATCGAGGAACACTACACCGACACGGCGGGCTTCACCGATCATGTCTTCGCCCTGATGCACCTGCTGGGCTTCCGCTTCGCGCCGCGCATCCGCGACCTGGGTGACACCAAGCTGTTCATCCCCAAGGGGGATACCGCCTATGATGCGCTCAAACCGATGATTAGCAGCGACAAGCTGAACATCAAGGCTATTCGTGCCCACTGGGATGAAATTCTGCGGCTGGCGACCTCGATCAAGCAGGGCACGGTGACAGCCTCGCTGATGCTTCGGAAACTCGGCAGCTATCCGCGCCAGAACGGCTTAGCCATCGCCCTGCGCGAGCTGGGGCGCATCGAACGCACGCTGTTCATCCTGGACTGGTTGCAAAGCGTGGAGCTGCGCCGCCGCGTCCACGCTGGACTGAACAAGGGCGAAGCGCGCAACGCGCTGGCCCGCGCCGTATTCTTCAACCGCTTGGGCGAAATCCGCGACCGCAGTTTCGAGCAGCAGCGCTATCGGGCCAGCGGCCTCAACCTGGTGACGGCGGCCGTTGTGCTGTGGAACACGGTCTATCTGGAGCGCGCAGCGCAAGCGTTACGTGGCAATGGCCATACTGTCGATAACGCGTTGTTGCAGTACCTGTCGCCGCTCGGCTGGGAACACATCAACCTGACCGGCGACTACCTCTGGCGCAGCAGCGCCAAGATCGGCGCGGGCAAGTTCAGGCCGCTACGACCATTGCAACCGGCTTAGCGTGCTTTATTTTCCGTTTTCTGAGACGACCCCCCATGGCTTCATCGACCCGGGCCCAGCACCCGATCCACCGCACCCGCCTGCTGGCCAGTGCCTTGCTCGGTGCGGTGTTGCTGTGCGCTTGCGCAGCACCGCCGGGCTCCGACGAGCCGGCACAGGACACCGATCAGGCCGCAGACGATCAGGCGCCGCCCATTGTCGGCTCGGAGTGGGCGCAACACAACCTGATCGACGGGCTGGCCAGCCCACCCGGCCCATGGATCCACCTGCGCTACGGCAACCGCAAACCCACGCGGTACACCCCGCAGACGCACCAGGGCCGCCCCGCCGTGCTGGCCCAGGCCCAGGCCAGCAACAGCACCTTGCGCCTGCGCCTGGACAACGCCGCCCTTCGGGGCACCGAACACCTGTCGTTCTCGTGGTTCGTGCCAGCGCTGAATGAACGTGCCGACCTGCGCGACGACGACGCCGACGACGCGGTGGTGCGGGTGGTGCTGAGCTTCGACGGCGACCGCACACGCCTGAGCAGCCGCGACCATGTGCTGTCGGAACTGGCGGCCCTGATCACCGGCGAACCCTTGCCCTTTGCGACGCTGATGTATGTGTGGGACAACCGGTACCCGGTGGGCAGCGTGATCCCCAACCCGCACACCGAGCGCATCCGTCAGTTGGTGGTGGAGTCCGGTCCGGGCAGGCTCAATCAGTGGGTGAACCACGAACGTGACATCGAGGCGGACTTTCGGCTCGCCTTTGGCGAAGCGCCGGTCCGACTCACCGGCGTCGGCCTGATGAGCGACTCCAACAACACCGGCGAGTCGGTCAGCGCCTGGTTCGGTCCGCTGACACTGACCCGAACAGCCCGCTCGGCACCACCACCCTATTGATCCGGCCCGATGAAGTCTTGATTTCCGTTCGGGCTGAGCCTGTAGAAACCCTTCGACAAGCTCAGGGCGAACGGTTGATACTTCACCGGGCCGGATCAATAGGGTTCAGCCCTGCGTGCTGGCCGGGAAGTCGTAGTCGTCGTCCAGCGCGCGGCCAGCCATATAGGGCAGCGTGCGGGCGATGAACACCTGGCCGGCCCAGCGGCGCACGGCAGGGTCGGCCAGGTGCGCGCCGCCGTGCAGGGTGAGCGCGCTGAAGTGGTTGATGCCGTCGTCCAGCGTCAGACCCGGCGGCAGCGGCGGCGGCATGACCACGCTGCCGTCGCTCTGGGTGCTGATCTCGATCTGCCAGGCGTTCATGAAACGGTGGAAATAACCCACCGTGCCTTTGCGCCAGACCTCGGCGATGTAGATGTTCCAGGAGCCGAGGTGTTCGCTGATGAAGCCCCAGGCGAATTCGTACACGGCTTGCGGCTGGTGTTCGAACACGCCGATCTGGGCCACGTCTTCACGCGCGGCAAATTCGGCGAACAGCGGGCCCGGGCCGGTGGGCTGAGCGGTCACGAAGCGCTGCACCTCGTCGGCGTCAAAACCAAACAGCGGGTCGGGGTCGGACATGGGGCGCTTGGCCCGGTTGATGAGCCGCGCGGACGCGTCCACGCTCTTTTGCGCCTGGATGCACTGGTCCATGAAGGTCTTGCGACCTTCGGGCGTGGCCAGCTGCTGCAGCGTCGCTTCGAACGCGGCGTCGTCCTTCAGGTGGCCGTCTTCGCGAAAGCGCAGCACGATGTCGAGCATCGAATTGCGGGTGATGTGCTCGATGGTGTAGGCCAGTTCGCCGCCTTCGAAATCGGTCATGGAGCGCTGGATCCAGGCCATGGTCTCGGTGTGCGACAGCCCCTGCGGTGCCCGGGGAATGTCATGAAACAGGGCCCGCAGCACCCTGACTGTGTCCAGATCGCTGGCCATGTGACCTCCGTTGGTGAATCGTCCCTGCCCTGCTTCCCCGCGCCTGCGCGCGCTCAGCCGCCCAGCCCGGCGAAGACGTTTTGCACGTCTTCGTTGGCGTCGATGGCGGCGAGGAAGGCCTCCACCTCGTCCAATTGCTCGGCGCTGAGGCCGCCGGGGGCGACGGGGTTCTTGGGCCGGTAACCCAGCTTGGCCGACAGCACGCTGAAGCCCTGGGCGGGCAGCGCGCGGCTGACCAGGTCGAGATCGGTCGGGTCGGTGAGGAACAAGGCAGTACCTTCTTCGTCACCGGGCTCAACATCTTGAGCACCGGCTTCGATGGCGGCGGCTTCGGCATCGGCACTGGGGGTCGTGGGCTCTGCCTCGACCAGACCCACGTGGTCGAAGTCCCACGACACCGATCCGCTGGTGCCGAGCTGCCCCTTGCGGAACAGCACGCGCATATCGGAAGCCGCGCGGTTCACGTTGTCGGTCAGGCACTCCACCATGACCGGCACGCGGTGCGGCGCGAAACCTTCGTACATCACGTGCTCGAAGTGCACCGTTTCACCGCTGAGGCCCGCACCCTTCTTGATCGCACGCTCCAGCGTGTCCTTGGGCATGGACACCTTGCGCGCCTGCTCCATCACCAGGCGCAGCCGCGCGTTGGCCGCCGGGTCGGCACCGTGGCGCGCCGCGATCATGATGTCCTTGGCGAGCTTTCCGAACAGTCTGCCCTTGGCGTTGGCCGCCAGATCCTTGTGTTTTGCTTTCCACTGCGCGCCCATGGCGGTTCCTTTGTATTGCGGTGAGGGTGTGCGGCAGTTTGTCCAATCATTCCCACTCGATGGTGGCCGGCGGCTTGCTGCTGACGTCGTAGGTCACGCGGTTGATGCCGCGCACCTCGTTGATGATGCGGCTGGACACCTTCTTGAGCAACGCATAAGGCAGTTCGGCCCAGTCGGCGGTCATGAAGTCGCTGGTTTGCACCGCGCGCAAAGCGACCACGTAGTCGTAGGTGCGGCCATCGCCCATCACGCCCACGCTCTTGACCGGCAGGAACACGGTGAAGGCCTGGCTGGTCAGGTCGTACCAGCTCTTGCCGCTCGGGTGGTCGATGGTCGAGCGCAGCTCTTCGATGAAGATCGCGTCGGCCCGGCGCAGCAGGTCGGCGTATTCCTTCTTCACTTCGCCCAGGATGCGCACGCCCAAACCCGGGCCGGGGAAGGGATGGCGGTAGACCATGTCGTGCGGCAGGCCGAGCGCCACGCCCAGTTCGCGCACCTCGTCCTTGAACAGATCGCGCAGCGGTTCCAGCAGTTTCAGGCCCAACTGCTCGGGCAGGCCGCCCACGTTGTGGTGGCTCTTGATGGTGACCGCTTTCTTGCTCTTGGCGCCGCCGGACTCGATCACATCCGGGTAAATAGTGCCTTGTGCCAACCACTTGGCACCTTTTGTTGATGCACCACTTGAGATGAGTTTGGCCGCTTCGGCCTTGAAGACCTCGACGAATTCGCGGCCGATGATCTTGCGTTTGGCCTCCGGCTCGCTCACACC
>PNMN01000221.1 GCA_013823655.1 Comamonadaceae bacterium
TTACTCGGTCAGGGTCCTGCTCGGCTCAGCGATGCGGGTGAGGCCAACCCCTCGCTCAAGCTGGGCATCAACGTTCGGAAAAGGAGTTTGACGCATGGCCGTGCACCGCATCTTGAAGATGGGCGACCCGCGACTGGCGCGCATGGCGCAGCCCGTGAGCGCTTTTGACACGCCCGAGCTGCAGCGTCTGGTGATGGACATGGTGGACACCATGGCCGCGGCGAACGGGGCCGGGCTGGCCGCACCGCAGATCGGTGTGGATCTGCAGGTGGTGGTGTTTGGCACCGGCGCGCCCAACCCGCGCTACCCGGACGCGCCACCGATTCCGCGCACGGTGCTGATCAACCCGGTGATCACGCCGCTGGGTGCCGAACAGACCGACGACTGGGAGGGGTGCCTCTCGGTGCCGGGCTTGCGGGCCATCGTGCCGCGCTGGCAGCGCGTGCGCTACCAGGGCATGGACATCATGGGCCGCCCGCTCGACCGGGAGGTGGACGGCTTTCATGCGCGCGTGGTGCAGCACGAATGCGATCACCTGCAGGGCATTCTCTACCCGATGCGCATCCGCGATTTCAGCCGCTTCGGTTTCAACGAGGTGCTGTTTCCAGGCCTGGCGCCCGAGGACGACTGAGCGAAGCCAGCGTGGGTTGGCCAGCCCCTCCACCCTCCCCATGGAGGGGGCGCGCTGAAACAAAACGACATGTTCGGCGGGGGAAATCGAATAGAGTCTTTGTCGTTATTTGAACCGAGCAGGACCCCTGTTTCATGATCAGAATGTTTGTCTTGGTGATCGGCGCAGCGCTGCTCAGTGCCTGCACCGCGACCAAGCCTCCGGCCAGTCCGGGTGCAGCGCTTCCCGCCGTCTGGTACGCACCACCGCTGCCGCACCAGGGCAGCACGGCTGAGCTCGCCGCCTGGTGGCGCCGGTTCAACGACCCGGTGCTGAGCCAGTGGATCGAGCGCGCACAGACCGGCAGCCCCAGCATCGCGGCGGCGCGCGCGCAGGTGTTTGCCGCGCGCGCTGCGGTGGCGGGCGCCGAGAGCGCTGCCGGGCCACAGGCCGCCCTGGTGGCCAGCGCCGTGCGGGGCCAGTCGTCCAGCACGGCGCCGCTGGGCACCGGCCTGAGCGCCGGTGTGCAGGCTTCGTGGGCGCTGGACCTGTGGGGCCGCTCCGCAGCGGGCACGGCGCAGGCCCGGGCGCAGCAGGACGCCGCCCAGGCCGGCTGGCACGAAGCCCGTGTGCTGGTGGCCGCCGAAACGGCGCAACTGTATTTCGGCCAGCGTCTGTGCCAGGCCCAGCTGGCCGTGGCCACCGGCGACCGCGACTCCCGTGCCGCCACCGCGCAGAGCAGCGCCGTGGCCGAACGCGCCGGGTTGCTGGCCCCCGCCGTGGCCGCGCTGGCCCGCGCCAGCGCGGCCGAGAGCGCGGCCCGCACCCGGCAGCAGGCCGAACAATGCGAGCGCCAGATCAAGGCGCTGGTGGCGCTCACGGCCGTGCCGGAGCCCGAATTGCGCGCGCAACTGGCCGGGGCGCCCAGTCTGCCCGCCCACGAGCGCCTGCAATCGATGCTGGCGGTGAGCGCTGTGCCTGCCGAGGTGATCAGCCAGCGCCCGGATGTGTTTCGCGCCCAGCGCGATCTGGTGGCTGCGAGCGAAGGCGTGGGTGTGGCGCGTGGTGCGCTCATGCCCAGCCTCACGCTCGCGGGCAGCGTGCTGCGCAACCGTTTCACGGCGTCTGGCGGCAGCGAGCGTTTCAACACCTGGTCGGTCGGGCCGCTCACGCTGAGCCTGCCCGTGCTCGGGCGCGGTGCCCTGAACGCCAGCGCCGACGCGGCCCTGGCGCGCTTTGACGCGGCGGCCCAGGCCTACGCCGCCACGCTGCGCCGTGCCGTGGCCGAGGTGGAGCAGTCGCTGGTCACGCTCTCGGGTCTGCAGCAGCGCGCGGGCAGCACCGAAACCGCGCTGGCCGGGTACACCCAGTGGTTCAGCGCCACCGAGGCGCGCCACCGGGTCGGACTGGCCAGCCTCAACGAGCTGGAAGAGGCGCGCCGCCTCAAGCTCAACGCACAGAGCAGCGCGGTGGCGCTGCAGCAGGAACGCATCAACGCCTGGATCACGCTCTACGTCGCCCTGGGTGGCGGCTTTGATCCGCTGGACCCCAACGCACCCCAGAACACGCCATGAACGCCTTGTCTGACAACCCCCGCAGCAAACGCTGGCTCCTGATCGGTCTGGCGCTGCTGGCCAGCCTGCTGGTGGCGCTTTTTGTGCTGGTGCGCCAGCCTGCCGCACCCGCCGATGCGGCAACGCCCGCCGTGGGTGCGGGACCGAAACCCTCCATGACCGTCACCGTGACCCGCCCGAGCCGTGACAGCCTGCCCATCGCGCTGCAGGCCAACGGCAACATCAGCGCCTGGCAGGAAGCCAGCGTGGGCGCCGAGCTGGCTGGCCTGCGGCTGGCCACGGTGAACGTGAACGTGGGTGACACGGTCAAGCGCGGCCAGGTGCTGGCCACCTTCGCGCGCGAAACCACCGAGGCCGAAAGCCTGCAAGGCCGCGCGGCCCAGATGCAGGCCGAAGCCCACTTTGCGAACGCCAAGGCCGACGCCGACCGCGCGCGCGCCATCCAGGACACGGGCGCGCTGTCGCAGTCGCAGATCGCCCAGTACCTGACGGCCGAGAAGGTGGCCAGGGCCCAGTGGGAAGCGGCCCAGGCGGCCTACGGCGCCAGCCGGGTGCGCCTGGCCAACACGCAAGTGAAGGCGCCGGACGACGGCATCATCTCGGCGCGCGGCGCCACGGTGGGCGCGGTGGTGGGCTCGGGGCAGGAGCTGTTTCGCCTGGTGCGCCAGGGCCGCATGGAGTGGCGCGCCGAAGTCACACCCAGCGAGGTGGGGCGCATCAAGGTCGGGCAGCAGGTGCAGGTGACGGCCGCCACCGGCCTGCAGATCGCGGGCCAGGTGCGGGCGATTGCACCCACGGCCGATGCGCAGACGCGCAATGTGCTGGTGTTCGTGGACCTGCCGCGCCACAGCGATTTGAAGGCCGGCACTTTTGCCCAGGGCAGTTTCGCGCTCGGCCAGAGCACGGCACTGACCGTGCCGACCCAGTCCGTCGTGGTGCGCGACGGGCACAACTTCGTGTTCGTCATCGACGCCGCCAGCAAGGCCAGCCAGCGCAAGGTGGTGACCGGTCGGCGCGTGGGCGAGCGGGTGGAGCTGTTGTCGGGCCTGCAGGGCGAGGAATCGGTGGCGGTGCAGGGAGCGGGCTTCCTGAACGAAGCCGACCTGGTGAAGGTTGTTCAATGAAAAGTTCACCTTCACAGATCATCTGCATCGCGCGCTACAACCGCCAACCGGGAACACCGCGGAACTGGCTTTGCCAGGCCGCAGCTGTTGCCCCCTTGAGGGGGAGGCGCCGCAGGCGCTTCGGGGCAGAGGGCGTCTCGCCATGAACGTCTCCGCCTGGTCCATTCGCAACCCGATCCCGGCGGCGATGCTGTTCGTCATGCTCACGCTCGCCGGGCTGTATTCGTTCCAGTCGATGAAGGTGCAGAACTTCCCCGACCTGGACGTGCCCAACATCACCGTCGTTGCCAGCCTGCCGGGCGCCGCGCCCAGCCAGCTGGAAAACGATGTCGCACGCAAGATCGAAAACAGCCTGGCCTCGCTGCAGGGCTTGAAGCACATCTACACCAAGGTGCAGGACGGCGTGGTCTCCATCACGGCCGAATTCCGCATCGAGAAGAACACCCAGGAAGCGCTGGACGAGGTGCGCTCGGCGGTGGACAGGGTGCGTGGCGACCTGCCCGCCGACCTGCGCGAGCCCATCATCAACAAGATCGAACTCGCCGGTGGCGCGGTGCTGGCCTATGCGGTGGCGTCGGACAAGATGGACGACGAGGCGATTTCCTGGTTCGTCGAAAACGACATCACCAAGCTGCTGCTGTCGGTGAACGGGGTGGGCGCGGTCAACCGCGTGGGCGGCGTCAGCCGGGAGGTGCAGATCCTGCTCGATCCGCTGAAACTGCAATCGCTGGGCACCACGGCGGCCGACATCTCGCGCCAGCTCGCCAAGGTGCAGATTGAAAGCGCCGGTGGGCGGGCCGACATCGGCGGCAGCCAGCAGCCGCTGCGCACGCTGTCGCAGCTCAAGTCGGCCGAAGAGCTGGCGGCGCTGCAGCTCTCGCTGTCCGACGGGCGACGCATCCGGCTGGACCAGATCGCCACCGTGAAGGACACCGTGGCCGAGCCGACGGCGGCGGCCTTTCTGGATGGCAAGCCGGTGGTCGGCTTTGAGGTGGCGCGCAGCCGTGGCGCCAGCGAGGTGGAAGTGGGCCACGGCGTGCGCGCCAAGCTGAAAGACCTGCAGGCCAGCCGCCCGGACCTGAAGATCACCGAGTCGTTCGACTTCGTGACGCCGGTCGAAGAAGAGTTCAACGGCTCCATGATGCTGCTGTACGAGGGTGCCATCCTGGCGGTGCTGGTGGTCTGGCTGTTTCTGCGCGACTTCCGCGCCACCGTGGTCTCGGCC
>PNMN01000222.1 GCA_013823655.1 Comamonadaceae bacterium
ACGGCGGCGCCAACCTGGCCCCCCGCCCCATGGAAACCGTGCTCGCCGGCACCGGCGGCTGCACCGCCTACGACGTGGTGCTCATCTTGAAGCGCGGCCGCCACGACGTGCGCGGCTGCAGCGTCAGGCTCAGCACCGAGCGCGCCGAGACCGATCCCAAGGTCTTCACCAAAATCCACATGCACTTCACCGTCACCGGCAAAGGCATCCCGGCCGCCGCCGTGGAGCGCGCCATCGGCCTGAGCCACGACAAATACTGCTCGGCCAGCATCATGCTGGGCAAGACGGCGGTCATCACCACCGGCTTTGAGCTGGTCGATATTTCTGCTTGAATCAGCAACAGGCTTCTTGAAACCGTTCCATGCGATTGACCCCTGCCCAGAGCCGTTTTGTCGCCGCCAGCCTCAGGCGGCAACGCACCCGCGCTGCCGCCGCTCGATGGTCATGCGGGCGATCAGTCCAGAACGGGACTCACCGTCGTTCCTGGCCAACATGTCCAGGCGATGCAGCACCCGCTTGGGCAGACTGATGTTCACGCGCTCGACCGTGCTGTCCAGCGCGTCCGGGTCGATTTTCACCAGCCCCCAGACCCAGCCCGCGAACTCCGGATGGCCCGCCTGCAGGGCCTGCAAGCTGCTGGGCGCAGGTATCTCCTGGCCAGCATCCAGGGCGGCCTCGATCCAGGCCGCAATCGCCTCTTCGGCGTTGACGATGGCCTCTTCCTGGGTGTCTCCCGCAGAAAAGCACCCGGGCAGATCGGGCACCACGACACCCCAGGCAGCCGAGTCGTTGCCGGGCTCAATGGCAATGGGATAACGCATGATTCACCTCTCAGTTTTCAATGTCCGCAGCCTTGCGGATGGCCTTGACCAGGCCGATGCCCAGATCCTTCTTGGGATGTGGCACCACCACGTGCCTGGCTCGGCCCGGGTGTCGGAACACATGGTGTGATCCGTTGACACGATCCAGCTCCCAGCCAGCGCTCTTCAATTCCCTGATCAGATCGGCGCTCTTCATGGTGTGTGTATCGTACACACGAAGACCTGCGGCGTCAAAGTCAAACGCGCCACAGACAACACCCTGACCCGTTGACGGCTCCATCGGCCACGACTGGCGTTTCAGCGAGCGTGACGCCTGCACCAGCGAGGTCTGCCCGGTCGGAATGCCGCGCCACCTACCCACGTTGACGCGCGGCCCGCGCGCGCTCGCCGTTTTGTCGCCGCCAGCCTCAGGCTGGCGGCACGCCCAGGCGCTGCAACTCGCTGGAAATCTTGTCAATCACGTTGAAAAACAGTTCGCAGGCTTGCCGTGCCGACAGCAGACTCTCCAGAAAAATCTCTGCGTCTTGCATGTACTCATGCACCAAAGCTTTGCGCAGCCGCCGCGCGGCAATGAACGCATCAGCGTTGCTCAACAGCTCCGCTTTTTCGGCAAAAGCGAGGGTGTCCAGAAAGGTCCTGGGCGACTCGCCCACGAGTGCCGCAAAGCGTGGCAGCAGTTTCTCGCCCAGTTGATCTTGCAGCCGTGAAAAACGGCTGGCAAAAGCCTCGACCTTTTCGGCCAGGGGCGGCTGCTGGGCCAGGTCGCGCACCCATGCGAGGTTGATCGGCAGCGCAAACAGCGTCTCCAGGCTGTAACGCAAATGCTCAGCTTCCTTGCGGGCCAAGGCCTCGCTGGTGCGCACCTGTTGCGCGTATTCCGGTAAGTAAGCCAACGTCACAGCCGCACGCCTGTCTCTCGGGCAACCCGCAGCACAGGGGCATCGGGTGTCGCTGCATCCTTGAGCAAAATGTCCAGTTTGCGGTCACCCAGTCGGCGAATCAGCGCCACATACAGTGCATTCAATGTTTGCGCCCGGTGGGCCACGCGCTGGCTGGTCTCAAACAGCAAGTCAATGTCACCGCCGCGGCGGTGGTCATCCACCCGGGAGCCAAACAGGGTCACGCGAGCATCCTCGCCCAGCACGGCATGGGCGGTTTGCTTGATGGCTTGAATCTGCTCTGGTGTCAGGCGCATGGGCGCATTGTGCGGGAAGTTTCACACCCGGTGCGCCACCGTCGTCATCACCCGGGCCGCCAGCCGCATCAGCCCCTTCACCGGCAGGGGCAGCTCCGTGGCCCCGGCGCTTTGCGCTTGCCGCGCGTGGCGTGCCTCGTCGTCCTTCATTTGCGCCACGATGGCGCGCGACGCCTGGTCCCCGGCCGGCAAGCGCTCCATGTGGCTGGCCAGGTGCGCCTCCACCTGGCGCTCGGTTTCCAGCACAAAACCCAGGCTCACGCCCGGGCCCAGGCGCCCGGCCAGCAGCCCCAGGCCAAAGGCGCCGGCGTACCACAGCGGGTTCAGCAGCGAGGGCCGGGCACCCAGCTCGTCGAGCCGCTGCCGCGTCCAGGCCAGGTGGTCGGCCTCTTCGCGCCCGGCGGCGTCCAGTTGCCGGGCCAGTGCCTCGTTGGGCTGGCCGGGCCGCCGCGCCGCCAGAGCCTGCGCGCTGTAGAGCGCCTGCGCGCACACCTCGCCCACATGGTTCACCCGCATCAGCGCCCCGGCGAGCTGGCGCTCGGCATCGCTCAGCGGGCCATCGGGGCTGGCCGGCAGGGTCGGGCACGACCTGGAGGCCCGTGGGGCCACAAACAGGGTGCGCAAAGCCGCATCGGCGGCGTGGAGGATGTGATCCATGGGCGTGTGGGCTGGTGCAGGGTGATTCAAGGCCCGTGAGGGCGGGCTTTTGCGCGGCATTGTGACCCGGTGCGGGCGCGCAGACAAGACTTACCTCTGGGGTGGTTTTGCAGAGTTTCCTTGAGCCGGAACCGCCGAAAATTCCGTCAGCTGAAAAGCTCGCTGTGCGAGCCAAGTCGGGCCAATCGCAAGGTGTCAGAGTCGGACTTGCGGTAGATCAGCAGCAGGTCGGGCTTGATGTGGCACTCACGGTAGCCTGCCCAATCGCCGGAAAGGTCGTGGTCGCGGTAGCGTGCATCCAAGGGCTGATCGGTCACCAGTGCGAGCAGCACTGGCTTGAGTACGTCATCGAGCGTGGCGCGGTGCTGGCCCTTGGCCTCGCGCTTGTAATCGCGTTTGAACGCGGATGCACGGTCAATCGTCCGCATGCAAATCCGCCATCAGGTCGTCCACGCTGGCGAACTTCTTGCCCTTGCCCGATTCCAGCTCGGCGATGGCTTTCTTGGTGGTGGTGTTGGGCACCTTCACGTCGAAGGGCAGGCGGTGTTCGTCGGCGATGCGCAGCATCAGCAGACGAATGGCGTCCGAGATGGACAGGCCCATTGCTTGGAGCGCGCTGGCGGCGCGCTCTTTGGTGTTGGTGTCAATGCGGGCGCGGACGTAGGTATCGGCGGTGCTCATGGCCATTCTCCAGAAACGGTTCAGGTGCTCATATTGTAGTCACACTGCGACCACAATACAAGATGCAGGACAAAAAAGGCCGCCCATGCGCCGCCTGCCCTCCAGCAGCACCCCAGGCCCTGCGCGCCTGGTGCTCGTTTACCGGGTGGCCGTCTTGCGCAGCAGGCCAGGGGAGACCTTCCAGTTCTGACCTTCGTCGGTGCGCACGCTGGCGGTCTTCTTGTTCAGGCGCAGCACGGTGCCGTGCTTGACGCTGCCATCGGTGGCGGTGAAGTGGACCCGGTCACCCTCGGCGAACTGTGCCAGCTTCACCGTGCTCTTGGCCTGTGCCAGCAGGTTCAGGCGTTCGACCACCATCCGGTTGAGGTAGAGCAGGTCTTCCTCTCCCATGTGGCGCAAGGCCTGCGTAAACAACTCGCGGTCCAGAATCGTCTGCTTGGAATTCATCGTTGGAGCAAATCTCGACCGCCTGACAGGGGCGGCTCACCGCGAGTCTATGGTAGCGCAAACCTCGCACGGGCTTGCTGACCAGCAACTCCCGTCATGAGCAAGATGGGTTCACCGCGCGCATACCTTTGATGCGCCTTTCGGGTACGGCCAAAAAACGCTCAGCCTCTCAGCCGAGAGAGGTTTTTGAGAACGCCACACTCGACGGAGCCATCTTCTCAGCCAACTTTCTCGCAGGCCATCGTTTTATCGAACTTACTTGCCATGCAAATCTATTGGGTGTATAAACACCTATACACTCAAACACTGGAGTAATCATGGATTCAGTCCGCTGGAACATCGCTGTGTCGCCGGACACCGACCAGTCCGTGCGCATGTTCATCGCTGCGCAGGGCGGCGGCCGTAAAGGCGACCTGTCGCGCTTCATCGAAGAGGCTGTGCGCTCCTACCTTTTGGAGAAGGCCGTGGCGCAAGCCAAGACCGCAGCCACCGGCATGGGCGAGTCTGAATTGACTGACCTCATTGACGAAGCAGTGCAATGGGCGCGTGAACATTGATCCTAGAAACCGCAGTTGACCGCGCTCTATCCGCTGGAGATGCCCATGAACACTGAGAAACCTGGCCACGAAGAGGCGCACCCGATGGGTGAGGGCGCTACAGGCCCGATTGAGCCGTCAGGGAGCGCGCTGGCGGCGTTGCTCCTCCTTGCGGGCAGGG
>PNMN01000223.1 GCA_013823655.1 Comamonadaceae bacterium
GCCGGCCGCGATCATCAGGTCGGGCCGGGTCAGGCCGTTCCTGAGCAGCCAGTCCGGGCCGACCTCGCCGCCGTACTCCTCGTCGTAGGTCACGTGCAGTTCCACGCCACCTTTCAGGGGAGCGCCCAGCGATTCCAGCGCACGGATGGCAAAGGTGAAGCTGGCGATGTCGCCCTTGCTCACCGCGGTGGCGCGGCCGTAGATCCTGCCGTCCACGATCTCGCCGCCGTAGGGGTCGTGCGTCCAGCCTTCGCCGGGCGGCACCACGTCGCCGTGCGCGTTGAGCGCGATGGTGGGGCCACCCTCGGCGTAGCGGCGGCGCACGATCAGGTTGGTGATGCTCTGCAGGCCCGCGGCCTTGACCTCGGCCTCGGGCACGGCGTGTTTTTCAGCGCTCAGGCCCATGGCGGCCAGCAACTCGGCGGTGCGCTCGGCGTGTGGTGCGTTGTGGCCGGGCGGCGTGTCGGTGGGCACGCGCACCAGCTCCTGCAGGAACTCCACCTCTTCGTCAAAGTGGGCGTCGATCCATTGGTCGAGCTGCTGTTGGGGGGTGGTCATGCGATGTTCAGCCTTGGTGTTCGGTGGCGAGTTGTTCGAGCAGGTGCGCGAAAGCGCGCACGCACAGGTCCATGTCGTCGCTGGTGGTGGACTCCAGCGGGTTGTGGCTGATGCCGCTGTTCTGCCCGCGCACGAACAGCATGGCCTGCGGCATCACCTCGTGCAGCTTCATCGCGTCGTGCCCGGCGCCGCTGGGCAGGCGGTGCAGCGCTACACCCAGGGCTGTCACAGCGGCTTCCCAGCGCGCCTGCCAGGCGGGGGCGCTCGGTGCGGCAGCGGCGCGCATGGTTTCTTCCAGCGTGTGACGAACACCCCGGCGCTCGCAGATGGCCCGCAGCTGCGCCACGATGTCTTGCGCCAGCGCGTCGCGCTGTGCATTGCTCGGTGCGCGGATGTCGAGCGAAAACGTGCAGACGCCCGGCACCACGTTGATCGAGCCGTTGGGCACCTGCAGCATGCCGATGGTGGCCACCGAATCGCCATCCGCCGCGGCGCGCTGCTCGGCGTACAGCGCCAGTTCGGCCACGGCGCAGGCGGCGTCGCGCCGGCGGTCCATCGGCGTGGTGCCGGCGTGGCTGGCCATGCCGACCACCTCGCCCAGGTAGCGCAGGCTGGCGTTGATGGAGGTGACGATGCCCAGCGGCAGGTCGAGCTCGCCCAGCACCGGACCCTGCTCGATATGCACCTCGACGAATCCCAGGTATTTGGAGGGGTCGCGCTGCAACGCGCCGATGGCCGCCAGCGTGGCGGGCAGGCCGGCGTGCTGCATGGCCTCGCGCATGGTGATGCCGTCGGCGTCCTGCTGGTCCAGCCAGGCCGGGTTGAAGTGGCCGGTGAGCGCGCCCGAGCCGAGGAAGGTGGCCTTGTAGCGCTGGCCTTCTTCTTCGGCAAAACCCACCACCTCGATGGCGAAGGGCAACCGCCGCCCTTCGGCGTGCAACTGCTGCACGCAGGCCATGGGCACGAAGATGCCCAGGCGCCCGTCGTACTTGCCGCCGTTGCGCACGGTATCAAAGTGGCTTCCCGTCAAGAGCGTTTGGGTCGATGCACTGGGTGCCGTTCGCCCTGAGCCGGTCGAACGGCTCGCGAAGGCTTCGACAGGCTCAGCCCGAACGGACTTTTCTTCGTTCTTTGCGTCAACGGCTGCTTGGTACACGCCCACCACGTTCCCCACCGCGTCGATGTGCGCCTCATCAAAACCGATGGAAAGCATCTGCCGCTGCAGCTGCGCCGCACACGCGCGGTGCGCGTCGCTCAGGTAGGTCACGGTGAGCTGGCCGCGTTCAGCGCAGCCCGGGTCGGTGTGGCGCGCCAGGTCTTCGTGCCAGTCCCAGACCGTGTTGCCCAGCACCGGTTCGAAGCCGAACTTGTCGTTCAGCCGGATCTCGGCGATGCGGTGGATGTTGCGCAGGCACTCGGCGCGCTCGAAGTCCACCGGGTGCTGCAGGCGCCGCTCGAAGGTGGCGATGATCTGCGCCTTGGTCAGGCCGGTGCCGCGCGGGCCGCGCACCGCGAGGATGAAGGGGAAGCCGAACCTGGTGTTGTAGTCGGCATTGAGGCGCTGGATCTGCGCGAATTCTTCCGGCGTGCAGTGCGTCAGACCCGCTTTCGACTGCTCGTGGGTGGATTCGGTGGTGAGCGACTGGCTCACCATCGCCTTGCCCGCCAGCTCGGGGTGGGCCCGGATCAGCGCGAGCTGTGGCGCCACACCGGCCTCATTCAGCACGCGCACCATGGCGTGTTTGAGCGCCGCCAGCGAGGCAAACGGGCGTTGCTTCAGGGCGGCCTCGGCGATCCAGGGCGAATGCTCGTACAGGCCGTCGAGCATCTGCGCGGCTTCGGCCAGCGGCGCGGTGTTGAGCTGGTCCAGGGTGACGGGCATGGTGGTGTTCAGGAAATCAGAAGCGGGTGCGTGGCCCGCCAGTGCCGCGCGATGTCCAGGCGGCGCGCCACCCAGACCTTCTCAAACGACTGGATGTGGTCCAGAAAGCGCTGCAACGCCGTGATGCGGCCCGGGCGGCCGAGCAGGCGGCAGTGCATGCCGATGCTCATCATCTTGGGCCGGTCCAGGCCGTCCGGGTCGCCTTCGGCATAGAGCGCGTCAAAGCTGTCTTTCATGTACTGGAAGAACGGGTCGGCGTGCGAATAGCCCTGGGGCAAGGCAAAACGCATGTCGTTGCAGTCCAGCGTGTAGGGCACGATGAGCTGGTGCGCGTCGCTGCCGTCGGTCTTCTTCACCTTCATCCAGAACGGCAGGTCGTCGCCGTAGTAGTCGCTGTCGTATTCGAAGCCGCCGAAGTCGGCCACCAGGCGGCGCGTGTTGGGGCTGTCGCGGCCGGTGTACCAGCCCAGCGGCCTTTCACCGGTCAGGCGCTGGATGATCGCCATCGCCTCGGCCATGTGGGCGCGCTCGGTGGCTTCGTCCACGTGCTGGTAGTGGATCCACTTCAGGCCGTGGCAGGCGATGTCGTGACCGAGTTCCTTGAAGGTCGCCGTCAGCTCGGGGTGCTTTTCCAGCGCTGTCGCGACGCCGAACACGGTCAGCGGCAGGCCGCGCTTTTCGAACTCGCGCAGCAGGCGCCACACGCCCGCGCGCGAGCCGTATTCGTAGATGCCTTCCATGCTGATGTGGCGCGCGGCGAAGGCGGGCGGGTTGAACATTTCCGACAGGAACTGCTCCGAACCGGCGTCGCCGTGCAGCACGCTGTTCTCGCCACCCTCTTCATAGTTGAGGACGAACTGCACCGCGATGCGCGCGCCATCCTGCCAGCGGGCGTGTGGCACATCGCGGCCATGGCCGATCAGGTCGCGGGGATACGGAGCGGTGGAGTCGTAGACGGTCATGAGGACAGGGCGAGGGACAGGTCGTTGGTGGGGCGTTGACGGTCGAAAGTCAGGCCCGCTTCCACATGCAGCAGGTGTTCGTCCATCAGGCGCACGGCCAGGGCTTCGTCGCGCGCCGCCAGCGCCTTGACGATCTCCACGTGCTCCCCGTTCGAGTGCGCCGCTGCGGTGGTGCTCTGGTACATCAGCGTGATCAGCGCGCAGCGCGAGATCAGCTCGCGCAGCAGCTCGGCCAGTACATGGTTGTGCATGAGTTCGGCCATGCGCACGTGAAAGTCGCCCAGCAGTTCGGTGCGGCCCGGCACGTCCTGGTTCGCCACGGCCTGTTTTTCCTGCGCCACGTGCTCGCGCAGGGCCTTGATCTTGCCGGGGGTGACCTGGCGCACGAAAGCCCGTGTCATCTCCACTTCGAGCATGCGGCGCACCGCAAACACCTGTTTCGCCTCGTCCACCGAGGGCGCTGCCACAAAGGCGCCGCGGGCCGGCTCCAGCCGGATCAGCCGGTTCTGCGACAACTGGAACAGGGCCTGGCGCACCAGCGTGCGCGAAACACCAAAATGATCGGCCAGTTTCTGCTCGGCCAGCTTGGTGCCGGGGCGCAGCCGGTGTTCGACGATGGCGCGGGTCAGCGACCCGACAATCTGTGCCGTGCTGGAGGTTTCCATGGCGTTCATCATATTCAGAAAAACAAAAAGTGTATACACTTTCAGTCAACCGAATCATGAAAGGAAAAGCCATGGGCCTGAGCACCCACGTCCTGGACACCATGCACGGCTGCCCGGCGGAGGGCATGGCCGTCGAGTTCTACACCACCGAGGGCGGGCAGGCCACGCTGGTCAGGCGCTTCACGCTCAACCCCGATGGCCGCAACCCCGACGGCCTGCTGTGCGACAACGACAACCTCCAGCGTGGCACCTACCGCCTGGTGTTTGATGTGGCGGGCTACTTTGCTGCCAAAGGCGTGGCGCTGCCCGAGCCCAACTTTCTCCAGCGCGTGACGCTGGACTTCGGCGTCGCCCACCCCGATCAGCACTACCACGTGCCCCTGCTGGTCAGCCCCTGGAGCTATGCCACCTACCGGGGCAGTTGAACC
>PNMN01000224.1 GCA_013823655.1 Comamonadaceae bacterium
CCGAGCTGGCCGGTGTGCTGGGTGCGCGGCGCGAGACCATTGCCCGGCACATCGCCATCCTGATCGAGCAGGGCATGTTCAGAAAGATCGACCGCTGGCATGGCGTGCTCACCGCAACCGCTTGCGACCAGCTGGCGAAGCGTCGAGCCGAAGAGACCGGCCCGTAGCGGCGCAGCGGTGGGTGTGGGCGTGTCGATTCGGGCGGGGCCGTTGCTCCTGCCCCATGGGCTTTGCGCGTTTCGTCACTTGACATGCATTGAGCCTGCTGCCCTCGCCTTGCCGTGCTTCACCTCCCCCCGAGGCTGCCGATGCCCTGCTCAGTGCTTCGCAGAACAACCACCAACACGTCGAGGGCGTATGCAAGAAAACCTGCCGGTGACGCAACGGGAATGGAACCTGGAGGAGGGGGCGATACTGATGTCAACCACCGACACCCGCAGCCACCTGACCTATGCCAACGCTGCCTTTGTGGCCGCCAGTGGTTTCGCGCGCGATGAGCTGATCGGGCAGCCCCACAACATGGTTCGGCATCCAGACATGCCGCCCGAGGCCTTTGCCGACATGTGGGCCAGTTTGAAGGGTGGCCGTGCTTGGGTCGGGCTGGTGAAAAACCGGCGAAAGAACGGGGACCATTACTGGGTGCGTGCCAATGTATGCCCGATGGTTCGCGATGGAGTCGTGGTCGCTTACCTGTCGGTGCGCACCCGCCCCCGGCGCGACGAGGTGGCCGCAGCCGAGGCCTTGTACGCCCGCTTCAGACAGGGCCGGGCCGACGGGCTGGCGTTTCATCAGGGCCTGCTGGTGCGCACCGGCTGGATGCGCTGGCGCTCGCTCGGGCAACTGGCGTCGACCCGTGCGCGACTGCGCTGGGGTGTGCTGCTGACCCTGGCTCCGGCCACAGCCGGGCTGGCGCTGGGTGCGGGGCCCTGGCTCACCGCAGTCTGTCTGGGGTTGGGGGGGGCTGGTGGGTGCGGTCTGGCTGGCTCGGCAGATGGCTCGCCCGCTGGCGCAACTGACGCAAAGCGCCGAGCGCATGGCCTGTGGGCAGGCGACAGAGATGGCGCCTTTGAACCGTGTCGACGATCTGGGCACGCTGTCGCGAGCGGTGAACCAGGCTGGGCTGAATCTGCGTTCGCTGCTGGACGATGTGTCGCTTCAGATGGATGGTTTGCGCACCGCAAGCCGGGAAATTGCCCAAGGCAGCAGCGAGCTGAGTAGCCGCACCGAGCAGGCGGTTGCCAGCCTGGGGGGCACTGCGGCCAGCATGGCCCAGATGAACGCCGCTGTGGCTGGCAACGCCGATCGGGCCCGCCAGGTGGGCACGATCACCCACCAGGTGCACCTGTGCGCCAGCGAGGGGCGGGAGGAGTTCGCCCAGGTCGCGGCCACCATGTCGGGCATCCAGGAGAGCAGCAAACGCATTGCCGATATCACTGCGCTGATCGACGGCATTGCTTTCCAGACCAACATTCTGGCGCTGAACGCAGCCGTCGAGGCGGCGCGCGCGGGTGACCAGGGGCGTGGCTTCGCGGTGGTGGCGTCCGAGGTGCGCAGTCTGGCCATGCGCAGCGCTGCGGCGGCCAAGGACATTCGATGCCTGATTGATGACAGTGTGTTGCGCGTCGCTGGTGGCGTGGCGCTGGTGGATCAGGCCGGTTTGACCATGAATGATCTGGTGCGGCAGGTGCAGCAAGTGAGCTCCTTGATTTCAGCGATTGACCATGCCACCCAGGAGCAGGCCCAGGGGATTGCACAGATGGATGCCGCGATGCATCAGCTCGATCGGTCGACCCAGCAAAACGCCGTGCTGGTCGAGCAGAGCGCGGCCGCTGCGGCCAGCCTGCGCTCACAGGCTGGCGGGCTGGCGCAGGCGGTGGCGGTGTTCAGTCTGCAACCGCCGGGTGGCTGACGGAAAAGCGTGCGCAGCCTCAGTAGAGCAAAAATGGCTGGCGGGTTTCGATCCAGGCGGCTTCGTCGGGGCGGGCCATCGCCTCCAGGTCGGCTGCCGTGGACGCCGGGTCGTCCACCCACTCGCGCAGCGCCGGGCCGCCGTTGATGAGGTCGATGGCCAGGCGCTGGTGCTCGTATTCGTAGGCGAAGTCGCGCCACAGCGGGTAGCCAGGCGCTTGCGCGCGCAGCGCCTTGAAGGCCAGGGCCTGCAGGCGCCAGGGCTGGAACGCGGCGTGGTCGTAGTGCTGCGGGTCTTCGACGTGGATCTGCACGCCGGCGCAGAGTTGGCCGACGTGCTTGTGGAAGGTCGGCTCGAAGAAGCACTGGCGCAGCACGCAACCCTGGGTCCACTGCGGCGCGATGCGGCGCATGTCGGCCAGCAGGCGGCGCGCGTCGATGTCGGGCGCACCGAACAGTTCCAGCGGGCGGGTGGTGCCGCGACCTTCGCTCAGGGTGCTGCCTTCGAGCATCACCGTGCCGGCGTAGGCGCGCGCCATCCAGAGGTTGGCGGCGTTCGGGCTGGGGTTGACCCAGGTTCTCTCCAGCGGCCAGCCGAAGCCGGGGCCTTGGTCGGGCTCCCAGCCCTGCATCGTGATGACACGGTATTCGACCGTCAGCTGCAACTGGGCGATGAACCAGTGGCCCAGCTCGCCCATGGTCATGCCGTGGCGCATGGGCATGGGGCCGGCGCCGACGAAGCTCTCCCAGCCTGCGCGCAGCAGCGTGCCCTCCACCGGTCGGCCGACCGGGTTGGGCCGGTCCAGCACCCAGACGGCTTTGCCGTGGCGCGCGGCGGCTTCCAGCACGTAGCGCAGCGTGGTGATGAAGGTGTAGATGCGGCAGCCCAGGTCCTGCAGATCGACCAGCAGCACGTCGAACGTGTCCATCATGGTGGCGGTGGGGCGGCGCACTGCGCCGTACAGGCTGAACACCGGAATGCCCAGCGCCGGGTCGGTGAAGTCGGGCGACTCGACCATGTTGTCCTGCTTGTCGCCGCGCAGGCCGTGTTGCGGGCCGAAGGCGGCCGTGAGCCTGACGTCGGGCAGGGCCGCCAGGGCGTCCAGCGAATGGGTCAGATCGCGCGTGACCGACGCCGGGTGGGCCAGCAGGGCGACGCGGCGGCCGGCCAGCGGGGCGCGCAGCGCCGGGTCTTCGAGGAAACGTTCGAGGCCGAATTTCATGGGGTCGCAGCGGATGCAAGGAGGGTGGACAGCCCGGGCAGGCGGTGCCAGCCGCCCCGGTGGTGGAAGTCGGGGCGCTCGCTCGGGTGTTGCAGTGCCCAGTGGCTGAGCTGGCCGTCGGTGGTTTCGATCACGGCGCTCAGGCCGATGTCGCAGGCAGCGGCGGGGTCGGGCAGGGCGTGCAGCGGCAGCCAGGCCAGCAGGCACAGCCGGTTGGCCGTGGGATGCACCTCGATCAGCGGCGAGACCGGGACTGGTGCCGTTTCGGCGCCGGTGTCGCGGCGGCGTTCGGCGCTGAAGCGGTAGGCCGCCCACTGGCCCGAGGGCGCGAAGTTGAACTCGCGGTACGCCAGTTCGCCGGTCGCGCCAACGAAGGCTTCAAAACAGGTGTGTTGCCACAGTCCATCCGCCGGGCCGGGCGGCTTCGGTGCGGGCAGGCGCAGACGGCGCATATCGCCCAGCAGTTCGTAGCGCAGCAGCAGGCCTGGGCGGGCAGCAGCGTCGCCAGCCGAGAGGCGCACGCGCACCTGCAGTGGCAACACACAGGGAGCGCTCGGGTGGCAGACCAGCGTGTGTTCGACGATGGTCAGGGGCTGGACGGCTTTGGGTCGGGTGGTCACTGCCCGGTATTCTCTCAGAGCGAAAACGTCTTTCGCCCATGCCCGGCTGGCACGCCAGAGCACCGGCGGTGACGGTGCTTTGCGCCTACCGGAGGACCGTCTCGTGCGGCAGCGCCAGCCGGGTGGGCAGGGCCAGCGTGAGCAGCCAGCACACCAGCAGCATCAGCGCCGAACCCGCCAGCGCGTACAGCAGGCCGCCCCACTGGTAGAGCAGGCCCGACATCAGCGTGCCGAAGAAGCGGCCCAGCGCGTTGGCGGCGTAGTAGAAGCCCACGTCTTCGGCCGCCTTTTCGCTGCCCGCGTAAGCCAGGATCAGGTAGGAGTGCACCGACGAATTGACCGCGAAGGCGACACCGAACAGGCCCAGGCCGCCGACCACCCACCACTGCAGGTCGGGCAGTTCCATCCACACGGCAACGGCGATGCCGACCGGAATCAGCGCCAGCGCCAGCGACCACCAGCGGGCAGCCGGCACTTCGCTGCTCAGGCCGTCGGGGCTGCGTCTGACGATGTTGGGCGCCAGCGCCTGCACCAGGCCGTAGCCAATGGTCCAGGCCGCGAGAAAACCGCCCACCATGGTGAAGGTCCAGCCCTGCGAATACAAAAACACCGGCACCCCGACCACGAACCACACGTCGCGCGCACCGAACAGCACCACGCGCGCGGCGGCCAGCACG
>PNMN01000225.1 GCA_013823655.1 Comamonadaceae bacterium
AGCCAGATGGTGGACACGGCTTTTCAGCGTGTCGTCGATCTTGAGAGATGTTGCCATAGTGGGCCTCTTATCACGTAGTAATACCAAGTGATAATGTACTCTTTCCTATCGCCGAGTCCAGCCCTAGCCCTGTGCGTTGAAGCTGCCCTTGAGCGCCATCTGGCGCATGGCTCCCCCGCCTTTCTGCGGTCGGCCTTGGCCCTGGAGCCGGAAAGCCCGGCCAAACCCTGCGAAAATACGCCGATGTTCACCGGCATCATCTCCGGCGTGGGGCGGATCGCCGCCCTGCACGCCCTCGGCAGTTCTTTGGATCACGGCAAGCGCCTGCACGTCGAGGCGCCGCCGGGCTACCTTGACGACGTGGGCCTGGGCGACAGCATCGCGCTCGACGGCGCCTGCATGACCGTGACCTCGCTGGACCCGCCGCAGCGCCAGTTCACCATCGACATCTCCGCCGAATCGCTGGCCCGCACCACCGGGCTGGCCAGCGTGGGTCAGCGCGTCAACCTGGAAAAAGCCCTGCGCGCCCACGACCGGCTCGGTGGCCACATCGTCTCTGGCCACGTGGACGGCATCGGCACCGTCACCCGCTTCGAGCGCGTGGGCGAAAGCCGGGAACTGCGCGTGCTGGCGCCGCCCGCGCTGGGCAAGTACCTCGCCTACAAGGGCTCCATCACCGTCAACGGCGTGAGCCTGACGGTCAACAGCCTGGCCGACAGCGCAGCGGGCTGCGAGTTCAGCATCAACCTCATTCCCCACACGGTGGACAACACCTCGCTCGGCCAGCTCGCTGCGGGCAGCACCGTCAACCTCGAAATCGACACCGTCGCGCGCTATGTGGAGCGCATGCTCAGCACCGGTGTGCACGACCCGCGCAAGGAAACCGCATGAACGCCCCTGAATGCCTGGCCCCGGTGGCCATCTCCCCGGTTGAAGACATCGTGGCCGACATGCGCGCCGGGCGCATCGTGATCCTGGTCGATGAAGAAGACCGCGAGAACGAGGGCGACCTGGTGCTGGCCGCCGACCACGTGACGCCCGAAGCCATCAACTTCATGGCGCGTTTTGGCCGCGGCCTGATCTGCCTGACGCTGACCCAGGAGCGTTGTGAGCGGCTGCAGCTGCCGCCCATGGTGCCGCGCAACGGCGACAAGAAGGGCACCGCCTTCACCGTGTCGATCGAAGCCGCCGAGGGCGTGACCACCGGCATCTCGGCCGCCGACCGCGCGCGCACGGTGCAGGTGGCGGTGGCCCGCAACGCCACCGCCGACGACCTGGTGCAGCCCGGCCACATCTTCCCGCTGCAGGCGGTGGAAGGCGGTGTGCTGATGCGCGCCGGCCACACCGAGGCGGGTTGCGACCTCGCGGCCATGGCGGGCTGCAGCCCGGCGTCGGTGATCTGCGAGATCATGAAGGACGACGGCACCATGGCCCGCCTACCCGATCTCCAGCTCTTCGCCGCCGAACACGGCCTGAAGATCGGCACCATCGCCGACCTGATCGAACACCGCAGCCGCACCGAAAGCCTGGTGCAGAAGATCGGTTCGCGCGCCCTGAACACCGCCTTTGGTGAGTTCCAGGCCAGCGCCTTCCGCGACCAGCCCAGCGGCGCCCTGCACCTGGCCCTGGTCAAAGGCCGCTGGGCGCCAGATGAAAGCGTGGCGGTGCGGGTGCACGAACCGCTGTCGGTGCTGGACGCGCTGGAGGTCGGTCGCTCCATGCACAGCTGGAGCCTGGAAGCGAGTCTGCGCCACATCAGCGAAGCCGGTGCCGGCGTGGCGGTGCTGCTCAACTGCGGTGAAACCGCCGCGCAACTGCTGGCGCAGTTTGAAGGCACCGCGCGCTCGGCCCAGGCGCCCGAGCGCGGCCGCATGGACCTGCGCACCTACGGCGTGGGCGCACAGATTTTGCGCGAATGCGGCGTGCACAAGATGCAGCTCATGGGCAACCCGCGCCGCATGCCCAGCATGACCGGCTACGGCCTCGAAATCACCGGGTACCTGAGCCGCACAGCGGCCTGACCTTTACCTTGACCACAGAAACGGAACCGCACATGTTCGGCGCAGACAAAGGCACGGCCAACCTGCTGGATGGCAAAAAGCTCAGCATCGGCATCGTCCAGGCCCGCTTCAACGAAGGCATCACCGACGCGCTCTTCAAGGCCTGCCACGCCGAGCTGCTGGCGCTGGGCGTGCTAGCGAAAAACATCACCCACGTGCTGGTGCCCGGTGCGCTGGAGGTGCCGGTCGCCTTGCAGGCACTGGCCGAACGCGACGACTTCGACGCTTTGATTGCCCTGGGCTGCATCATCCGTGGCGAAACCTACCACTTCGAGCTGGTGGCCAACGAGTCCGGCGCGGCCGTGACCCGGCTGGCGCTGGACTACCACCTGCCGATCGCCAACGCCATCCTGACCACGGAAAACGTGGCCCAGGCCGTGGCCCGGCAAGAAGACAAAGGCCGCGACGCGGCGCGCGTGGCCGTAGAAATGGCCCGCGTGCTGGAGAACATCGGTTGAACATGAACAACACATCCCCAACGACCCCGACTCCCAAACCGCGCAAGGCCGCCGACAAATCGGCCCGCACCCGGGCGCGCGAGTTCGCGCTGCAGGCGCTCTACCAGCACTTGGTGGGCCGCAACGCCGCCGTCGACATCGACGCCTTCACGCGCGACCTGGCCGGTTTCCACAAGGCCGACAGCGCGCACTACGACGCCTTGCTGCACGGCTGCGTGGCGCAGGCCGCCGCGCTGGACGCGCTGATCACGCCCATGCTGGACCGGCCGCTGGCCGAGATCTCGCCGATTGAACACGGCGTGCTGTGGATCGGCACCTACGAGCTGCAGCACTGCCTGGACGTGCCCTGGCGCGTGGTTCTCAACGAGTGCATCGAGCTGGCCAAGAGTTTCGGCGGTACCGATGGTCACAAGTACGTCAACGGCGTGATGCACAGGCTGGCCGAAAAGCTGCGACCGGCTGAAATGCTCGCGGCACCGTCCAAGGCGCCGACCCGCAAGACCACGGCCCCGCCTGCGGCCGCTTGATGCGACGGTTGCCACCGGCATGAGGATCTCCCGGCGCGCCCAGCGGGTCGAACCCTTCTATGTGATGGAGCTGGCCAAGGCGGCGGCCGAGGCGGCGGCCCGAGCCCGGCCCGGCGAGCGGCCCATGATCATGCTCAACATCGGCGAGCCGGATTTCAGCGCGCCGCCGCTGGTGCAGGCCGCTGCGGTGCGCGCCATCCACGACGGGCGCAGCCAGTACACCGCCGCCACCGGCCTGCCGGCGCTGCGCGAGGCCATCAGTGGCTGGTACGCGAGCCGGTTCGGTCTGGCCATCGATCCGGGCCGCATCGTGGTCACGGCAGGCGCTTCGGCCGCGTTGCAACTGGCCTGCCTGGCGCTCATCGAGGCGGGCGACGAGGTGCTGATGCCCGACCCGAGCTACCCCTGCAACCGGCAGTTCGTGCAGGCGGCCGAAGGCACGGCGGTGCTGATCCCGTCCGGCCCCGAAGACCGCTTCCAGCTCAGCGCCGAGCATGTCGAACAAGCCTGGGGCGCCGCCACCCGTGGCGTGCTGCTGGCTTCGCCGTCCAACCCCACCGGCACCAGCATCGCGCGCAGCGAGCTGGAGCGCATCGCGCGCTTCGTGCGCGAGCGCGGCGGCATCACGCTGGTCGACGAGATCTACCTCGGCCTGAGTTACGAGGACGCCTTTGGCCACAGCGCGCTGGGTTTGCCACACGGCCTGGGTGACGAAGTCATCAGCATCAACAGCTTCAGCAAGTACTTCAACATGACCGGCTGGCGCCTGGGCTGGCTGGTGCTGCCGCCCGCGCTGGTGCCGGTGGTGGAGCGGCTGGCACAGAACCTGTTCATTTGCGCCAGCACGCTGGCGCAGCACGCGGCGCTGGCCTGCTTCGAACCCGACAGCCTGGCCGAATACGAGCGGCGCCGCGCCGAGTTCAAGGCACGGCGCGATTTTTTCATTCCCGAACTCAACCGCCTGGGCCTGACGGTGCCGGTCATGCCCGACGGTGCCTTCTACGCCTGGGCCGACGTGCGCGGCCTGTGCCAGCGCTGGGGCATTGCGCCGCCAGGGGCGCGGCCCGACGAAGGCGGCAGCTGGGCGCTGGCCTTCGAGCTGATGCAGCGCTGCCAGCTCGCCACCACGCCCGGGCGCGACTTTGGCCTGGCCGAACCCGGCCGCTACCTGCGTTTTTCCACCGCCAATTCGATGGCCCAGCTGCGCGAAGCGGTGGCGCGGCTGGAGGCGGCGCTGTGAAAGAACCGCCCATCGCAGCGCTGGCCCTGCCGCCGGGCCGCCCCAAGGCAGGGCCAGCCCCCTCGGGGGGCAGCGGAACTCGCGAAGCGGGGAGCGTGGGGGCACCTTTCAGCTGGCCGGTGCGCGTCTAC
>PNMN01000226.1 GCA_013823655.1 Comamonadaceae bacterium
TCACCTGGCCCGATAGGGCTCGTCAAACCCGATGAAATCGTGCTCCACCAGGGCCTGTTCGATCCAGGCCCGCACGCCGGGCAGGGCGTGCACCCGCTCGACATAAGCCGCCACCGCCGGGCTGACCGGCAGCGCGTAGGTGCGGATGCGTGAGCACACCGGCGCAAAGTAGGCGTCGGCAACGCTGAAGCCGCCAAACAGCATCGGTCCACCGTGTTCGGAAAGCAGGGCGGTCCACATGGTTTCGATGCGGGCCATGTCGGACCGCACGGCGGCCTGATCGCGCCAGACGATGCGGCCCACCTCGGGCAATGAGGCTTCGATGTTCATGCCGCAGTGCTTGCGCAAGGCGGAGAACCCGCTGTGCATCTCGGCGCACACGCTGCGCGCCCGCGCCCGCGCCCTGACGTCGCTCGGCCACAGGGCATGTTCGGGGTATTTCTCAGCCAGGTACTCGGCGATCGCCAGCGTGTCCCAGACGGCAAAACCGTCGTCCACCAGCACCGGTACCTTGCCCAGCGGGCTGACACCTTTGAGGCGCTTCTTGAAGACAGATTCGGCATCGAAGGAATCGAACCGCACCATGACTTCTTCAAACGCGATACCGGCCTGCCTCATGAGCACCCAGGGGCGCATGGACCAGGACGAATAGTTCTTGTTGCCGATGTAGAGCTGCAGTGCCATGGAAATCTCCGTCAGTGAGGCCCCATGCTAAGTGGCCGACAGCCGCCGATTGATGCAAAAAAACCGTCGGATTGATTCGCATCGCCCCTGGAGGGCGCGCGCGCAGCGCGGCGGGGGTGTTCCTTCCTCTATGCGTACTTTTCGAGAATGCGGGTCGAGCGTTCGACTTCGCGGAAGGCATCGCCCTCGTTGTCGGACTCCGTCACCGCCTCCATCACCGAACAGGCCATCATGCGGTAGAAGGCCTTGTCCAGGGCCTTGCGGGCGGCCGACATCTGCTGCGCGATGTCTTCGCACGAGCGCCCGTTGTCCACCATCTCGATCAGGCCACGCACCTGGCCCTCGATGCGTTTGAGGCGGTTGACCACGTCGCGCTGGTGCTCAGAGCGGTAGACCGAGTGGGTGGACGCCGGGGTGGATGTGCCGGAAGACGGTTTCGTGGTGGAGGCGGGCATGGAAATTCCTGAGGGAGGGCGAATGCTCGCCAGTGTGCCAAAAAAACAAGGCCTTCCATTCCCTGGACATCCCTGAGACCGATGGCAGCCGTTTAACCATGCCTCCTCCTGCGATGGAGTTGCGGCAGAAGTCTCTTGCCGCCACCGGGTCATTGTGATCCGGTGGCGGGGTTTTGGGACCTCCACCGGGGCGCTCAGGGGCGCAGGAAGCGCCGCCGTGCGGCGAGCAGGCCACTGCGTGTGCCGTGGTGGCCCAGATAGGTGGGCGCGACCGATGTGATCGAGGTGGCTGCCAGGCCCAGCGACGACAGGCCCGGCCACTGCCCGCTGGCCACGTTGTCGACCGACATCGCCGCCAGGTTGTCGCGGCTCATCAGCGGTTCGCCGGGTGCCAGCTCCATCAGGCGTGCCTGCAGTCGACCGAGGCCGTCGGGCAGCGGCAGCACCGGGCGCTCCCGGCTGCCGTATCGGCCCGCCAGCCGCACCAGTTCGCTGAGTGTGAACACGTCTGGGCCCGCGCATTCGAAGGTCTGGCCAATGCTGCTCATGGGCAGGCCGCTGTCGTTCAGGCAGGCCACCACGGCGCTGGCCACGTCTTCCACCCAGACCGGCTGAAAACGTGCGTTGGCCCCCGCCAGCGGAACCACTGGAAACACCGTCTGCAACTGGGCAAACAGGTTCAGGAAGCGGTCTCCGGCGCCAAAGATGACGCTGGGCCGCAGGATGCTCAGGTCCAGCCCGGCGCTGCGCAACACCTCTTCACCGCGCGCCTTGCTGCGCTGGTAGCGCGAAGGGCCGTCCAGGCTGACGCCGAGCGCGCTCACATGCACCACGCGGCGCACACCCGCCGCAGCACAGGCGCGCGCCAGCTTGGCGGGCAGCTCGACGTGGCAACGCTCGAAAGCCGCCTCGCTGCCGTGCAGGATCGCCACCAGGTTGACCACCGCCTGCTGCCCGGCCAGCAGGCGGGTGAGGGTGGCCTCGTGGTGCACGTCGGCCTCCAGCACGGTGAGGCGGGGCAGGTGCTGCACCGCGCTGGCGTTGAGGGCGCGGCGGGTCGGCACGGTGGTGGTCCAGCCGTCGCGCTGGAGTTTTTCGCAGACATGGCGGCCAACGAAACCGGTGCCACCGAGAACAAGAACGTTTTTCATGGGCGAGGGGTGGCGGGTGGTGCGGGATCAGAGGCTGAGCGTTTTTCGGGGCATGAGCGAAAGACTCTCAGCCTCTCAGGGCAGGTCGCGGGTGATCGGGGTCGGGGCGGTGCGTGGACCGACCACGCCCAGCCGCGCGCGCAGCGACTGCGGCTGCCCGGTGATGAGCGCGGCGTAGTTGGTGGTGTTGGCCAGCACTTTTTTGACGTAGTCGCGGGTTTCTTCGAACGGGATGTTTTCGATCCAGATCTCGCCCGCGAGCACCGGGCCGTTGCGCCAGGCGCGTGGGCGGCTGCCGCCGGCGTTGTAGGCCGCCGCCGCCATCGGCATGGAGCCTTCGAAGTTGTCGAGCGCGAACTTCAGGTACGCGGTGCCGATCTGGATGTTGGTGTCGCGCTCGTTGATCTGCTGCGGCTGGAAACGGGTCAGTCCGATCTTGCGTGCCGTCCATTGCGCGGTGGCCGGCATCACCTGCATCAGGCCCGATGCGCCCACGTGCGAGCGGGCGTCGGTCACGAAGCGGCTTTCCTGGCGGATCAGTCCGAACACATAGGCCGGATCGAGCCCGATTTCATTCGCGCGGCGCACCACCAGGCTCTGGTGGGGCATGGGGAAGCGTTGGGTGTGGTCCTGCACCTCGCGCGTGCGCTCGCTGCTGTTGATGCAGCGGTCCCACACCTCGTGCTGGCAAGCCAGCGCGGCGGCAGCGAGCAGCTCACGGTCGGCCATGCCGCCCGGGATGTGCAGGTTCACGGTGTAGTTCCATTCGCGCACCCCTTCGCTGCGCAGGCCCAGGCGGATCGCGGCCAGTGCGCGCTGCAGGCCCGGGTTCTGGCGTGCTGCTTCGGTTTCCTGGGCGGTCAGGGGTGGCGGCGCGGGCGGGACGGTCACGGCGCGACCGAGTTCTTCCAGCGCCAGTTGTTCGTAGAAGCCCGCGGGTGAGGCGATGGATTCGAACAGCACACGCGCCTGCGCGGTGGCGGCGATCGCATCGGGTTCCTTCAAGGCCTGCATCGCGCGAGCGCGCCAGTACACCCACACCGGTTCGCTGCGCTGGGCTTGGCCCATGGCGGCGATGGCGTCGCGCACATGGCCCCAGGCGCCCGCGCGCAGACCGGCACGGGCTTTCCAGGCCAGGTGGTCGCGGTGCATCAGCTGCTCTTGCCCGTGGGCGAAATAGACCAGGGCGTTGTCTTGCAGTTTTTGCGCCGCGCGCTTGCCGATCACGCCCCAGAGCCAGCTGCGCTCCTCTTGCGTGAGCTGGGCTTTCCAGCGCGTGCGGTCCAGCTCCTGCGCGGCGGCGTCGGGGTTGTCGTCGGCCAGTTGGATGATCGCCAGCGTGACCAGCTCCTTGGTGCGCGGGCGGATGGCGGTGATCTTTTCGTCCAGGTATTTGGCCGGGTTGGCGTGGATGGCATTGACCATCGGCAGTGCTTTCGCGTCGAGCATGGCCACCGCCTGTGTCACGGCGCGGATGCGGCCGGTTTCCATGGCCAGGCGGGCGCGCTGCCACACCAGGCTGGAGGGCAGGTGCCCGCTGTCGAGAAAGGCCTTGGCGGCGGTGGCGCAGCCGTCGTCGGCATCGCGCTGGCTGTGCCACAGCTCGGCCACCTGGCGCGCGGTGGCCTCGGCGGGCTTGCGCTGGGCCACTGCGTCGAGCATGAGCGCATAGCACTGCACCTGCCGGTCGTCGTTCATGCGAAAGCGCGGCAGCTCGGCTTCGAAGGTGGGCCAGTCGCGCTGTTGGCCCAGCTGCAGCAGCCAGTCGTTGCGCAAGCGGTCTTCCCAGTAGCTGCCGGGGTGGCGCGCCAGCGCTTCACGCAGTTCGGCCGGGCTGGCGGTGTCCAGCCTGGCCCTTGCCTCCCAGTAGGCCGCCATGGGTTCGAGCACGTGCCCGCGCACGCGCGGCAGCAGGGCGGTGAGGGTGGCCGCGTTGTCGCGGCGGGAAGCTTCGCGC
The DNA here is from genome assembly GCA_013823655.1 of Comamonadaceae bacterium. Classification (GTDB taxonomy): domain Bacteria; phylum Pseudomonadota; class Gammaproteobacteria; order Burkholderiales; family Burkholderiaceae_C; genus Hydrogenophaga. Next base: position 4,248 of record PNMN01000226.1, read on the forward strand.
ATCTCCAGCAGCGCGGCGTCGGCGGGCGTCTGTGCCCATGCCGCGCCCTGCAGCAGCAGCGCGGCCATAATGGGTGCGAGACCCTGTTTCAAGCTCACCAGTTTCATGATCCTAGAAACCGCAGTTGGACGAGCCCGAGTGGGCTGCCCGGGGGTGGG
>PNMN01000227.1 GCA_013823655.1 Comamonadaceae bacterium
GAGGGCATGGAGGGCGGACTGCTGTGCAGCCGCCGCAGACGGCGCTGCACTACGATCGGTGCACCCAGCGCCGCCGCCCCACATGAACCACCGCATCGCCGTCATCGACTTCGAAACCACCGGCATCTCGCCCGACCAGGGCGACCGCGCCACCGAGGTGGCGATCGTGCTGACCGAGGGCGATCGGGTGGTGGACCGCTTCCACAGCCTGATGAACGCGGGCGTGCGCATTCCGGCTTTCATCACGCAGCTGACCGGCATCACCAACGCCATGGTGCAGGCCGCGCCAGCGGCGGCGCAGGTGATGCGCGACGCGGCCCGCTTCGTGGGCGACGCCCCCATGGTGGCGCACAACGCGGCCTTTGACCGCCGCTACTGGCGGGCCGAACTGGCGCGCTGCGGCCTGCCAGCGGCCCAGCCCTTTGCCTGCACGGTGCTGCTCTCGCGTCGGCTGTACCCCGATGCGCCGAACCACAAACTGGGCACGCTGGTGGACTGGTTCGACCTGCCGCGCACCGGCGCGGCCCACCGGGCGCTGGCCGACGCGGAAATGGCGGCAGCACTGCTGGGCCGCATCCGGCACGACCTGATGCTGCGCCATGGGGTGACCAGCCCGGACCACGCCCTGCTGTGCGCGCTGCAAGCCTGCAGCAAGACCGCGCTGCCGAAGTTCTGGCAAACGCGTGCCACCAGCCGCGCCGCAGCCTTGGCCAGCGGCTGAGCGTGTTTCGGCGCGCCCCCCCGAAAACGCTCAGCCGCTGAGATCGCCCCCGAGGGCGTGGAGCACTCGACGACAATGCGTGCCATGCTCCAGTTCGACCTGCTCAAGACCGAAGGCTTGGCCCGCCGTGGCCGCCTCACCCTCAACCACGGCGTGGTCGAGACCCCCATCTTCATGCCCGTGGGCACCTACGGCACGGTCAAGGGCGTCATGCCCGCCAGCCTGGAAGACATGGGCGCCCAGATCATCCTGGGCAACACCTTCCACCTCTGGATGCGCCCCGGTCAGGAGGTGATGAAAAGCTTCGGCGGCCTGCACGGCTTCGAGCGGTGGCACAAGCCGATCCTGACCGACTCGGGCGGCTTCCAGGTATGGAGCCTGGGCGCCATGCGCAAGATCACCGAAGAAGGCGTGCACTTCGCGTCGCCGGTCAACGGCGACAAGCTCTTCATGTCGCCCGAGGTCAGCATGCAGATCCAGACCGGTCTGAACAGCGACATCGTGATGCAGCTCGACGAGTGCACGCCCTACCAGACCAACGGCCACCTGACCACCGAAGCCGAAGCGCGCCAGAGCATGGAGATGAGCCGCCGCTGGGCGTTGCGCTCCAAGGCCGAATTTGCGCGGCTGGAGAACCCCAACGCGCTGTTCGGCATCGTGCAGGGCGGCATGTTCGAGCACCTGCGCCAGGAGTCGCTGCAAGCGCTGGTCGAGATGGACTTTCCCGGCTACGCCATCGGCGGCGTGAGCGTGGGCGAACCGAAAGAGCAGATGCTGCAGATCATGGCGCACACGCCGCACCGCCTGCCCGCGCACAAGCCGCGCTACCTGATGGGCGTGGGCACGCCGGAAGACCTGGTGCAGGGCGTGGCCGACGGTGTCGACATGTTCGACTGCGTCATGCCCACGCGCAACGCGCGCAACGGCACGCTGTTCACCCGCTATGGCGATTTGAAGATCCGCAACGCCCGCCACAAGACCGACCACCAGCCGCTGGACACCACCTGCACCTGCATGGCCTGCGCGGGCCGGGGCTCGGAGACTCCCTTCGGGCGTGTGGGCGTGAGCTGGGACGCGGGTGGGCGCGAGGGCTTCAGCCGCGCCTACCTGCACCACCTGGACCGCTGCGGCGAAATGCTCGGCCCCATGCTGTCCACCATCCACAACCTGCACTACTACCTGAACCTCATGCGCGAGGTGCGCGAGGCGCTGGACGCCGGGCGCTTTGAAGCCTTCCGAGCCCAGTTCAAGGCCGACCGCGCGCGCGGCGTCTGAAGTGCGCATCGGGGAAAGCCCGATGCCGGCGCTGGTGTGCGACGGAAACATTTCACGGCGCTGGCGCGGTGCTTGTGTCATGATTTTGCGCAGCCGCAGATGGACCAGTGATGCACCAGCGTGCCGCTGCTGCCCGCAATGGCTTGAAAGGATATGGACCTGTGTCCCTCGATACGCTGATCGCCGGCAGCCTGCTTGACAGCGGAGCGCCTGCGCCCGCTGTCGATGCCTGCGCCCTGGTGCTGATGGGTGGCGGCGCGCGCACCGCCTACCAGGCCGGCGCGCTCAAGGCGCTGGCGACCATGCTGGCCACGCGCGTGGCCGGTGCGGGCGCACAGCGCTTTCCCTTCCAGTGGCTGTTTGGGACCTCGGCCGGTGCGCTCAACGCCAGTTATCTGGCCGGTCACGCCGAGCGGGGTCTGCAGGCCTTGCCCGAGCTGGCGGCGTTCTGGGGCGGTCTGCGCTCGAGCCAGGTCTACCGGCTCGACGCCCCGGGCTGGGTGCGCGCGAACCGGGTGGTGGCCGGACTCACGCTGGCGCGCCAGGTGAAACGGCACCGCGCGCTGCTCGACACCCTGCCGCTGGTCGACACCCTGCACCGCGCCATCGATCTGCCGGGCGTGGAGCGGGCACTGGCCGGACGCCACATCGACGTGCTGGGCGTGACCGCCTCCAGCTACACCTCGGGCGAGCACTGGATCTTCTGCCAGACGCGCACCGATCACCCGCTGCTTCCCTGGTCGCGCCAGGGGCGGCGCGCTTCGTTCCAGCCGGTGACGATCGAACACCTCATGGCGTCCAGTGCCATCCCGTTCCTGTTTCCGGCCGTGCCGCTGTGGGTGGATGGGCACAAGGAACACTTCGGCGATGGTTCGATGCGCCAGCTCTCGCCGCTGTCGCCGGCGATCCATTTCGGCGCGCGCCGGGTGCTGGTGATCGGCGTCGGCCAGCCCCAGCGCTCCGGCATGGGCCAGCGCACCGGCGAAGAGCCGACGGCGGGCACCATCGCCGGCCACGCCATGGCCAGCGTGTTCCACGACACGCTGCAATCCGACGTCGAACAGGTGCAGCGCGTGAGCGAGACGCTGAAAAAACTCCCGCCCGAGCTGGCCGCCGCCCTGCCTTACCACCCGGTGAACGTGCTGGCACTGCAGCCGAGCTTTTCGCTCGACGAGCTGGCGCGCAAGCACATCGGCGCCCTGCCCGCATCGACCCGCAACACCCTGACCGGACTGGGTGCGCTCGACACCGGGCGCGGCGCGGCCGGCAGCGCCGCCGCGCTGGCCAGCTACCTGCTGTTCGAACCCGATTTCGTGCAAGCCCTGGTCGAACTGGGCGAGGCCGACGCCTGGCGCCGCAAGGCCGAACTGATGGACTTTTTTGCCGCGCCCGTGCAAACCACGGCACAGGTGGCGGTGACATAATCGCGGCATCCCCCCAACCGAGAGCCCCATGGACAGCACACCGCCCAGTCGTGTGCTTTCAGCCTCCCCCGCAACCGTCTGAAGCCAGGCGGTCGGCCGGCTGAAAGCGCCGCCCGATCCGCCCGCCGCCGCGCCCGCTCGCGCTGGCTTTCACCCAGACACACCGCCCGGGAGCGCCCATGCTCAACGTCTTCACCCTGGCCAATGGCCGCCTGTTCCAGGAAGAAATCGAGTCGCTCGAAGAGCTGGCTCGCTTCAAGCCCATCTGGGTCGATCTGGAGGACCCCACCACCGAAGAGCGGCGCTGGGTCAAGCAGCACTTTGGCCTGTCGATTCCCGAAGACGCGATGGACGAGGACATCGAGGAATCGGCCCGCTTCTTCGAAGAAGACAACGGCGAACTGCACATCCGCTCGGACTTTTTGATCGACGACGATGAAGACCCGCGCGCCATCCGCGTGGCCTTCATCCTGAACGAGCACAACGCCGCGCTGAAAAGCCAGGGCGTGCTGTTTTCGATCCACGACGAAGACGTGCCGGTGTTCCGCCTGCTGCGCATGCGCGCGCGCCGCATGCCCGGCCTGATCGAGAACGCCAAGGACGTGCTGCTGATGCTGTTCGACGCCGACGCCGAGTACTGCGCCGACACGCTGGAAGACATCTACGACGACCTGGAGCAGGTCAGCCGCCAGGTGCTGGCCGGCGACGTCACCGACAACAAGGCCGGCGAGGTGCTCTCGGCCATCGCGCGCCACGAAGACATGAGCGGGCGCATCCGCCGCAACGTGATGGACACGCGCCGCGCGGTCAGCTTCATGATGCGCAGCCGCATGCTCAGCGTCGAGCAGTTCGAGGACGCGCGCCAGATCCTGCGCGACCTCGATTCGCTCGACAGCCACACCGCCTTCCTGTTCGACAAGATCAACTTCCTGATGGA
>PNMN01000228.1 GCA_013823655.1 Comamonadaceae bacterium
AACCCGATGGATGACTACTGTTTCATGACCCGCGACGTTGCCGATTTCGAAGGTCATATGTGGGCGACGCCCTGGTTGGGCCTGGCAGCAGTGTCCGCGGACGCTGGGTGAACAAACTTCATCTGAAGGCTTGGCACTGATGGCCAGGCTCAAGCCGGGATTGGTCAATTGGTCGGTGCGTGAATCGCCATGAGTTCATCGATCCAGTCCATGAAGGCGCGCAGCTTGGCGCTGACGTGCCGCGTCGGCGGGTAGGCGAGGTACATCGGCATCGGATCGAGCTGCCAGTCGTTGAGGACGGGCAGCAGCTCGCCGCCTGCCACATGTGGCTTGGCCATATAGCTGGGCAGCCATAGCAGGCCCATGCCGGCCAGCCCTGCCGCCAGGTACGCGTTGCCGTCGTCGGCGGAGACGACATAGCGGCCCCGGACCTCGACGAACTCCTCGGCTGCGCCCCGGATGCGCCGCATCGGCATCGTTGCCACTCGGCCAGTGCCGGAGCGCAGAAAGCCGACGATGCGGTGGTGCGTGGCGCCCTCAAGCTCGCCGGGATGCGTTGGAGTTCCGGCGCGCTGGAGGTAGCCAGGGGTGGCATAGACGCCTAGCTGCAGCTCGCCGACGCGCCTTGCTATCAACGATGGTACGGTGACCTCACCGCCCCGCACCACGCAGTCGACGTTGTCGCCAACTACATCAACGATGCGGTCGCTGACCCCCATGTCGTGTGAACGGCTATCAGAACCCGCGCTTATTCGGCGGTGAAGTGGCGGTTCCGCTTCAAGCTCTGTGAAGGGCTGGTGGCGTGCGGGGTGCGGGTCGACGGCGGTCCGCGGTGATCGTCGTGGGGGATGAGTTGATGCCCATGCGGCCGCCCTGCAGGGCGGCCGCATGGCGGCCTCGAGCAGGGGGGTGATCGGTGGGGGTGGCCGGGAGCGCGCGGCCGGTGAGGTAGAACCTCGGCGTGCCTGAGAGGTAGGCGGGCACGGCGCCGGTCCATCGCGTGGCTGCTCAAGCCCGACGCCGTGCCCTACAACCGCGCCAGAGGCGGGATGCGAGCGCAGTGTATGCCGCGACATGCGGCTGTACACGCCGCTGGCGGGCGGCCATTGGCGTTCCTCGGGAGTTCTCCCGGAGAGCCTGGCCGTCGACCATCCCGCCCGTCTGTTCGTGTGCGCGCGCTGCCGTGCGCAGGTGCTGCTGTGCAGCCGCTGCGACCGCGGCCAGCGTTACTGCAGCCGCGCCTGTTCGGGCACGGCCCGCCGCGAAGCCCAGCGCGCCGCCGCGCAGCGCTACCAGCGCAGCCGTGCGGGCCGCATGGCGCACGCCGATCGCTCCCGGCGCTGGCGACAGCGGCAGTGCGAGCTGGCTGCCACCGTCGCGATCGCCGCGATCTCCCCGATCGCGATCGACGCCGCCGTCGACCCCGGCGGCCAGGCGCACTTCGTGACGCATCAGGGTTGGCTGAGCGTGCCGCCCGCTGCTCCACTGACCGTGAACGAGCCAGACAACACGGTGAGCGTCACCGCAGCCGACGTACCGCTGGTCGGCGCTCGCTGCCGGCGTTGCGCTGCACCGCTGTCGCCCTGGGTGCGCCAGGGCTTCGTGCGTCACGGCCTGCGGCGCTGGCCGGCTCGTGTGGTCGATCCCAGCCCCTGAGTTCTTCGAAGGAACCCCCTTGGTCATCTCCGCCGACTTGAACGCGCAGATCCTGCGCCTGTACGACACCGAACGCTGGCGCGTGGGCACCATCGCGCGCCAGCTTCACGTGCACCGCGACACCGTGCGACGCGTGCTCGCGCAGGCCGGCCTGCCACCGCCCACCACGGTGCTGCGCCCCAGCCGCATCGACCCCTTCCGGACGTTCATCCTGCAGACGCTGGCGAAGTTCCCCACGCTCACCGCGGCGCGGCTGTTCGACATGGTCCACGAGCGGGGCTACCGCGGCAGCCCTGACCACTTCCGCCACCTCGTGGCCTGCATGCGTCCGCGACCGGCCGCCGAGGCCTACCTGCGCCTGCGCACCCTGCCAGGCGAACAAGCGCAAGTCGACTGGGGTCACTTCGGACACCTGCAGGTCGGTCGCGCCCGACGACCGCTGATGGCCTTCGTGATGGTGCTGAGCTACTCGCGCCGGATCTTCCTGCGCTTCTTCCTCGACGCCCGTATGGACAGCTTCTTGCGCGGTCATGTCGAGGCGTTTGCCGCCTATGGCGGCTGTGCCCGCGTCCTGCTCTACGACAACCTCAAGAGTGCTGTGCTCGAGCGCGTGGGCGACGCCATCCGGTTCAATCCCGAGCTGCTGAAGTTCGCCTGCCACCACCGCTTCGAGCCGCGCCCGGTGGCGGTGGCGCGCGGCAACGAGAAGGGTCGGGTGGAACGGGCGATCCGCTATGTGCGCGAGAGCTTCTTCGCCGCGCGCGAGTTCGCCGACCTGGACGACCTCAATGCCCAGGCGCGCCAGTGGTGCGAGGGCCTGGCCTCGGACCGGCGCTGGCCCGAGGACGGCGCCTTGAGCGTGCGCCAGGCGTTCGAGGTCGAGCGCGCCAGCCTGCTGGCGCTGCCTGTGCAGGACTACCCGCTGGGCGAACGTGTGGCCGTGCAGGTGGGCAAGACGCCGTACGTGCGCTTCGAGCTCAATGACTACTCGGTGCCGCACACCCATGTGCGACGCACCCTGGCCGTGCTGGCCGACGAGCTGCGAGTGCGCGTGTTCGACGGTGCGGCCGAGATCGCCAGCCACGCGCGCAGCTACGACGCCGGCGCGCAGATCGAGGACCCGCAGCACATCGACGCGCTGGCGCAGCACAAGCGCCAGGCGCGCGGTCATCGCGGTGTCGACCGGGCCAGCCGTGCGGTGCCGGCCGCATCCAGGCTGCTCGCGCAAGCCGCCGAGCGCGGCGAGAACCTGGGCTCCATCACCGCGGCATTGCTGCGCCTGCTCGATCGCTACGGGGCGGCGCCGCTGCAGGCCGCCATCGAGTGCGCGCTCGCCCAGGGCGTGCCGCACCCGAACGCGGTGCGCCTGGCCCTGGAGCGGGCCCGCGAGGAGCAGGGGTTGCCGCCGCCCACGGCGCTGCACCTGAGCGAGGACGTGGCGCGCCGCGACGCGCCGGTGCGCTCGCACGCGTTGGCCAGCTACGACCGGATCGCGCCGGTGGATACAGGAGAGAAGCCATGAATGCACCCCCGCCGATCAATGCCGCCGAACTGCGGGTCCAGGCCACCGGGCTGCGCCTGCACGGCCTGCTGGCCCACTGGGCCGACGTGATGACCGAACCCGAGGCCGCCTCGCGCGTGGCGCAGTGGCTGGCCTGGGAGACCCAGGAGCGCAGCCGCCGCAGCCTGGAGCGCCGTCTGCGCGAGGCCCACATCGGCCAGTTCAAGCCGCTGGCCGACTTCGACTGGAGCTGGCCCGAGCAGGTCGATCGCGCCGCAGTGGAAGACCTCATGTCCTTGCAGTTCCTGGCTGACGCCACCAACGTCGTGCTCGTGGGGCCCAACGGCGTGGGCAAGACGATGTGCGCCTGCAACCTGGGCTACCAGGCGGTACTGGCCGGCCACACGGTGCTGTTCGTCACTGCCGGGCAGTTGCTCGGCGACCTGGCGGCCCTGGACAGCGACTCGACCCTGCGGCGGCGACTGCGTCACTACGCCGCGCCTGATCTGCTGCTGATCGACGAAGTCGGCTACCTCTCCTACTCGAACCGCCACGCCGACCTGCTGTTCGAGCTGGTCAGCCGGCGCTACCAACACAAGAGTACGGTGGTCACGACGAACAAGGCGTTCGCCGAGTGGGGCGAGGTCTTCCCCAACGCCGCCTGCGTGGTCTCGCTGGTCGACCGGCTGATGCACCGCGCCGAGGTCGTGCGCATCGAGGGCGATTCCTACCGGGCTAAGGAAGCCCAGGAGCGGCTGGCCGCACGCACGCGTCAGCGGGCAGCCAAGGCTGGCACCGCACCGCGCAAGGCCAAGCCGTGAGGCCTCGCCAGGCGTCGGCAGCGCCGCCGTCGTCAGCGCTTCCCGAGCACTGGACGCCCGAGCAGGCGTTGGCGGTCTTCGAATGCCTTCAGGACCTGCGTGAGCAGTTGTGGGCCCGGTACGGTCCGCAGATCCAGCAGGCTTGGCGGGACCAACTCGTCGCCGAGACGCCGCCGCCATCACTGGACCCGAACGAGCCGTTCTAACGCCGTCGCCACCCCTACGCCGGGATCCGCAGGGCGCTTGCCGCTGTTCGTTCCCGCTACTGACTCAGCTGCAAAACCGCGTCCTCACCGCCGAATAACAGCGGATCCTGACCGCCGCCAACA
>PNMN01000229.1 GCA_013823655.1 Comamonadaceae bacterium
CTCCAAGTTCCCGCCGCGCAAGACGGCTGCGGGCGCACCGACCAAGGCCGCCGCTGCGAAAAAGGCCGCACCGGCCAAGAAAGCTGCGCTGGCCCCAAAAACCGCCGCACCCAAGGCGCCGCGCAAAACCACCGCCGCCAGCGGCAAGCTGCCCAGCGCCGCACTGGCTGCGGTGATCGGTGCCGAGGCCGTGTCGCGCCCCGAGGCGGTGAAGAAGCTGTGGGACTACATCAAGGCCAACAACCTGCAGGACGCGGCCAACAAGCGCAACATCAACGCCGACGCCAAGCTCGCGCCGGTGTTCGGCAAACCGCAGGTGACGATGTTTGAAATCGCCGGCGTGCTGGGCAAGCACCTCAGCTGACCCCCACAAGACGAGACAAGACCCCATGAGCCTCCAACTCTTTTACGCCCCCGGTGCCTGTTCTTTCGTGCCGCACGCCATGCTGGAACTGTCTGGCGCGGCGTTTGAGCCCATCAGCGTCAAGTTGCACAAAGGCGAGCAGCGCTCGGCCGAGTACCTGGCGCTGAACCCGCGCGGTCAGGTGCCGGTGCTGGTGGACGGTGGTGAGGTGATCACCCAGATCGTGGCGATCCTGCTGCACCTGGACGCGAAGCTGCCGCAGGCCGGCATCTTGCCTGCGGCTGGCATGGCGCGCACGCGCGCGCTGTCCACGCTGGCCTGGATGAACAACACGGTGCACCCGACGTTCACCCACGTGTTCATGCCGCAGAAGTTCACCGCCGACGAAGCGGCGCAGCAGGCGATTCGGGCGCATGCGGTGCAGGCTTACCGTGGCCTGCTGGGCGAGATCGAGGCACTGGCTGCGAAGGCCGCGCCCTGGCTGGCCGGTGAACAGCCTTCGGCGCTGGACGCCTATGCCCTCACGCTGTTGCGCTGGGGCGGTATCGCAGGCATTGATCCGACCGGATTCACCGCCACCTGGGCGCTGGTCCAGCGCTTCGCGGCCCTGCCGGCCGTGGCGCGGGTGGTCGAGCGCGAGCGCCTGCAGCTCAATCTGTTCAAGACGGCCTGAGGCTCGGCCTGAGGCTGAGCGAGCGGTCTCTCACTCCTGCGGCTGTCGGGTCGGCGCAAAACGGATCGAGGCCAGCAAGCCTCGGTTGGGCTGCTCGGGGTGGGCGTCGTCCATGAGCACGGTGGCGCCGTGCTGCTGCGCGATTTCGTGCACGATGGCCAGACCCAGGCCGGAGCCGTCGACGTTGGTGCCCAGCGCGCGGTAAAAGGGCTGCAGCACCAGTTCGCGTTCGTTCTCGGGAATGCCCGGCCCGTTGTCTTCCACCTGCAGAATGGTCACGCCGCTGAAACGGTCCAGCAGCACGCGCGCCGTGACCACGCCGCCGCGGCCCGAGTAGTTGATCGCGTTGTCCACCAGGTTGCGCGTCATCTCCTGCAGCAGGGTGGGGTTGCCGTCCATCAGGCAGTCTTCCGGGATCTCGTCCGGGCCTTCGTAGCCCAGGTCGATCCCGTGCTCCAGCGCGCGCGGCACCGAGTCGCGCACCACGCCCATGACCAGGCGCGCCAGGTCGATGCGCGCGCTCGGCAGCGCGCGCCCGGTGGTTTCGGCGCGCGCCAGCGCCAGCAGCTGGTTCACCGTGTGGGTGGCGCGCGTGCTGGCGTGGGCGATCTGCTGCAGCGAACTGCGGATGTCCTGCGGGTTCGATTCGCGCTGCGCCAGTTCGGCCTGCATGCGCAAGCCCGCCAGTGGCGTCTTGAGCTGGTGTGCGGCGTCGGCCAGGAAGCGCTTCTGCGTCGTCAGCGAGGTTTTGAGCCGGGTCAGCAGGTCGTTGATCGACGACACCAGTGGCGCCACCTCCTGCGGGATGTGCGACTCCTCGATCGGGCTCAGGTCATCGGGCTTGCGCGCCCGGATCTTTTGCTCCAGGTCGTTGAGCGGGCGGATGCCGCGCACCAGCGCCATCCAGACCAGCAGCACCGCCAGCGGCAGGATGATGAACTGCGGCACCATCACACCCTTGATGATCTCGGTCGCCAGCGTGGAGCGTTTGCCCTTGGTCTCGGCCACCTGCATCAGCACCAGGCGCGGCGAGCCGGTGTTGCGCGAGAGCCAGACGTAGGCCACGCGCACCTCGTCGCCGCGCACCACGTCGTCGCGCAGCATCACGCGACCGGGTTCGGGCGTGTCGTCGTCGGGTGGCAGCGGGAAATCGGTCTCGCCGCTGATGACGCCCTGCCTGGGGTCCAGCACCTGGTAGTAGACCAGGTCGCTGTCGTCGGCGCGCAGCAGGTCGCGCGCCTGCGGCGTGAGGTTGAAGCTCACCCCGTTGTCCTTGCTCACCACGAACTGCGTGAGCGCCTGCAGGTTGAATTCGAGCGCGCGGTCGAACGGCTTGGTGGCGATGCCCTGCGCCACGAACCAGGTCAGCGCCAGCGACAGCGGCCACAGCAGCAGCAGCGGCGTGAGCATCCAGTCCAGGATCTCGCCGAACAGGCTGCGCTGTTCCCGCTGGAACAGCCCGAAAGACATGCGCTCGCGGTCGTGCTTGTCCTCGGCCATGTCAACAAGGTATGGGGTGGCCCGCGATGGGGGTGTTCATCGTGGTGGGTGGCCGCGAGAGGGGGCTCATGTCCAGAGCGCGGCGGAACTGGCTCTGCCAGGCCGCTTGCGCTGCCCCCTGGGGGGTGACGGGCTGAAAGCCCGGCGCGCGGGGGTCATATCTTCTCTAGGCAGTAGCCCAGGCCGCGCACGGTGGCGATGCGGATCGGGCCTTTTTCGATCTTCTTGCGCAGGCGGTGGATGTAGACCTCGATGGCGTTGTTGCTCACCTCTTCGCCCCACTCGCACAGGCGCTCGACCAGCTGGTCCTTGCTCACCAGGCGGCCGGCCCGCTGCAGCAGCACTTCAAGCAGGCCGAGTTCGCGCGCCGAGAGTTCGACCATCTTGCCGTCGATGGTGGCCACGCGCCCGGCCTGGTCGTACACCAGCGGGCCGTGTTTGATGGTGGATGTTGCTCCGCCCATGCCGCGGCGCGTGAGGGCGCGCACACGGGCCTCCAGCTCTTGCAGGCTGAACGGCTTGGCCATGTAGTCGTCGGCGCCGTAGTCCAGGCCTTTCACGCGTTCTTCCACGCTGTCGGCGGCGGTGAGGATGAGCACCGGCAGCACCGACCCGCGCGAGCGCAGGCGTTTGAGCACCTCCAGGCCGTGCATCCTGGGCAGACCCAGGTCCAGGATCAGCAGGTCAAACTCGTTGTTGGTCATCAGGGCGGCGTCGGCCTCGCTGCCGCTGGCCACGTGGTCCACCGCGGCACCGGCTGCGCGCAGACCCCGCAGCAGGCCGTCGGCCAGAACCTGGTCGTCTTCGGCAATCAGGATGCGCATGCGGGTCTCCTTGTCGGCTGGTCGGACAGCCTGTTGTTGGGGCATGGGTTTGTGGGGGCGCTTTCTGATTCGCTCTGCGCAACATTCTAGGCCGCTGTGCCGCGCCGTCACCGGCGGACAAACCCGTGGGGCGCCCGGCGGGTTCAGCTGCCGTAGGCTTCCAGACCCAGCGCCACCACGGTGGCGATGTCGTTGCCCACCTGGGCGCGGAACTCGGCCTCGGCGCGTGCCACGGCCTGCCGAAAGGCCTCCAGCCACAGCAAGCCGGTGGCGGTGAAAACGATGCGCCGCGCGCGCCCGTCCAGCGCATCGGGTTCACGCCGCACCAGCCCCCAGGCTTCGCACTGCGTCACCAGATCGCCCATCGCCTGCTTGCTCATGCCCGCGCTCTGCGCCAGCTCGGTCAGGCGCGAACCGTTCAAGCCGAGGTGGCGCGTGATGTGGATGTGCGCGGCGCCCACCTGCTCACGTGCCGCGAGATTGGACAAACCCAGTGGCACGTTGGCGTCGTGCGCCATCAGGTACATCACGCGCGCGTCAAAACGGCGCAACGCCAGACCCATCAGGCGACCGAGGTGGACGCTGCGCCAGCGCTCGTCGGGTCGGTCGGGGGTGGTGACCACGGGGGGCGAAATGGGCATTCTCAAATAGTAATGCAAACTGACTTTTAAATTGAAATGATGGACGGTATTCGGCGATAAACTGCTGTTCAAGCATCCAGCCTGTACACAAGCACACTGGTTGGAGGCGAACACCCACTCACACGCACAGGAGCCTTCACCATGGATGCAGCCGTCAAGCCCAACCCCGTCAACGCCGAAAAAGCCAAAGCCCTGCAGGCCGCGCTGGCCCAGATCGAAAAGCAGTTCGGCAAGGGCACCATCATGCGGCTGGGTGAAGGCGAGGTGATCGAAGACATCCAGGTGGTGTCCACCGGCTCGCT
>PNMN01000230.1 GCA_013823655.1 Comamonadaceae bacterium
GAAGCTCAGGATGTCGCCCACGCGCACCGGCTGCTTGAAGATGAACTGGTTCACCGCCACCGTGGCCATGCGCCCGCGCACGTAGCGCGCGGGCAGCACGGCGCCAGCCAGGTCCACCTGGGCCATCACCCAGCCGCCGAAAATGTCGCCGTTGGCGTTGCAGTCGGCCGGCATGGGAATGACCTTGAGCACCAGTTCGCGGTCTTGCGGCAGGGGGGTTTGCGGGCGGGGGCTGGTTTGGCTGGACATGGGCACAATCTGTGAAACAACTGTTGCCCGATTGTCCTGCATGCGCTCCCATTCATCCCGTGTTTCCATGCCACTGCCCGCTGCGGCGACCGGGTCGGCGCAGCGCCGCTCCGACTGGGCCACGCTCACCCGGCTGTTTCCCTACCTGTGGCAATACAAGTGGCGCGTGGGTTTTGCGCTGGCGTTCATGGTGGCGGCCAAGATGGCCAACGTCAGCGTGCCCTTGTTGCTCAAGCAACTGGTGGACGCGATGCACATCCAGCCCGGCAGTGCCCAGGCCCTGCTGGTGGTGCCGCTGGGCCTGGTGCTGGCGTATGGCGGGTTGCGCCTGTCCACCACCGTGTTCACCGAGCTGCGCGAGCTGGTGTTTGCCAAGGCCACCGAAGGCGCCACGCGCAGCATCGCGCTGCAGGTGTTCGGCCACCTGCACACGCTCTCCCTGCGCTTTCACCTGGAGCGTCAGACCGGTGGCATGACGCGCGACATCGAGCGCGGCACGCGCGGCGTGCAGTCGCTCATTTCGTACTCGCTCTACAGCGTGGTGCCGACGCTGATCGAAGTCGCCATGGTGCTGACGCTGCTGGGCAGCTTGTTCGACATGGGCTATGTGTGGATCACGCTCACCGCTCTGGTGCTGTACATCGCGTTCACCGTGGTCGTGACCGAGTGGCGCATGAAGTTTCGCCGCGAGATGAACGAGCTGGAGTCGAGCAGCCAGACCCGCGCCATCGATTCGCTGCTGAATTACGAGACCGTCAAGTACTTCAACAACGAGCAGTTTGAGGCGCGCCGTTACGACGAGGCGCTGGAGAAACTGCGTCGCGCCCGCATCAAGAGCCAGACCACGCTGTCCATGCTCAATGCCGGCCAGCAACTCGTCATTGCGGTGGCGCTGGTGCTCATGCTGCTGCGCGCCACCCAGGGTGTGGCCAGCGGCGCGATGACGCTGGGGGACCTGGTCATGGTCAATGCCTTCATGATCCAGCTCTACATCCCGTTGGGTTTTCTGGGCGTGCTCTACCGCGAGATCAAGCAGAGCCTGACCGACCTGGACAAAATGTTCGTGCTGCTGGAAAAGGAACGGGAGATCGCTGACCAGCCAGGCGCTTTGCCGCTGGTGCTCGACGGCCCGCCGACGGTCAAATTCGAGAACGTGCGTTTCTCCTACGAGCCCGCGCGCGAGATCCTGCACGGCATCAGCTTCGAAATTCCGGCCGGCAAAACGGTGGCGGTGGTGGGTCCCTCGGGTTCGGGCAAGAGCACGCTGGCGCGCCTGCTCTACCGCTTCTACGACATCGGTTGCGGCGCCATCCTCATCAACGGCCAGGACATCCGCCAGGTCACACAGTCCAGCCTGCGCCAGGCCATCGGCATCGTGCCGCAAGACACGGTGCTGTTCAACGACAGCATCGAATACAACATCCTCTACGGTCGGCCCGAGGCGGGGCACGAGGCAGCGGTGGCGGCCGCGCAGGCCGCGCACATCCACGGCTTCATCGAGAAGCTGCCGCTGGGCTACGCGACCACCGTCGGTGAGCGCGGTCTGAAGCTCTCGGGCGGCGAGAAGCAGCGGGTGGCGATTGCGCGCACCTTGTTGAAAAACCCGCCGATCGTGATTTTTGACGAGGCGACTTCGGCGCTGGACTCGGCCAACGAGCGGGCCATCCAGGCGGAGTTGAAGACGGCGGCGCGCAACAAGACCTCGCTGGTGATCGCGCACCGGCTGTCCACCGTGGTCGATGCCCATGAAATCCTGGTGCTGAAAAACGGCGAGATCGTCGAGCGCGGCGCACACGCCGACTTGGTGGCCCGTGCTGGCGGCGTCTATGCTGAAATGTGGTCCCTGCAGCAGGCAAACCAAGAACAGATTGGAGAGACAACCCCTGCGAGCGCTGCTTGAACGCAGGATGCGGTGCAACCGGCTCCGCCGGGCCACTCGCATCGCCCCCTTGAGGGGGTGAGGCGCGCAGCGCGGCGCGGGGGTGAACATTATGGAAACCAAGTGGCTGGAAGACTTTGTGAGCCTGGCTGAAACGCGCAGCTTCAGCCGTTCGGCGCAGCTGCGCCACGTCACCCAGCCCGCGTTCTCGCGGCGCATCCAGTCGCTGGAAGCCTGGGCCGGTACCGACCTGGTGGACCGGTCCTCCTACCCCACCCGCCTCACCCGCCGGGCAGACGCTGTACGAACAGGCGCTGGAGATGCTGCAGGCCCTGCAGAGCACGCGCGCCATGTTGCGCGCCCACACCGCAGCGGCGCAAGATGTGATCGAGTTCGCCGTGCCGCACACGCTGGCTTTCACGTTTTTTCCGTCCTGGCTCTCGGGCCTGCGCGAGAGTTGCGGCCCCATCAAAAGCCGACTGATCGCGATGAACGTGCACGACGCGGTGATGCGACTGGTGGAAGGCAGCTGCGACCTGCTGATCGCCTACCACCACACCTCGCAGCCGATCCAGCTCGACGCCGCGCGCTACGAGATGCTGCCGCTGGGTCGCGAGACCCTGTCGCCCTGCGTCAAACCCAACGACCAGGGCGAGCCGCTGTACAGCCTGCCCGGGACAGCGGCGCACCCCTTGCCCTACCTGGCCTACGCGCCCGGTGCCTACATGGGCCGCGCGGTCGAGCAATTGCTCAAGCAGAGCCCTGTGCCGGTGCATCTGGACCGCATTTACGAAACCGACATGGCCGAAGGCCTGAAAGCCATGGCGCTGGAAGGCCACGGCATCGCCTTTTTGCCCGCCAGCGCCGTGCGGCGTGAACTGCGCAGCAAACGCCTGGTGAGCGCCGGGCAGGGGCTGGACACCGCCCTGGACATTCGCATCTACCGCGAACGCCCCGGTACCCGCAAAGCCAAAGGCTCGGTGGATGCGTTCTGGGAAGACCTGGAAAAACACCTGGCCGCTGCCGCCAGGGTCTGACGAACCGGCTCCGCCGGGCGCCGCTACGCCGGGATCACATAGTTCGCCTGCGTCAGGTGATCGACACCGCAGCTCAGGGTCTCGATCCAGTTGATGAACTCCTGCACCGCCGGACCGGCCAGCGGAGCGCCGTGCTGCGGCACGATCATGTGGATCGGCAACTGGCGCGCCATGTGGGCCCACAGCCTGAGCACCTTTTGCGAAACCATGTAGCGGCGGTGAAAGCCCTCCATGCGCGGGAGGTGCGGTGCCAGCGAGGTGATGGGCTTGGCCGCGTCGGCCGAGGTGCCCAGCGACACGCCCAGGTCGCCCGAAAACAGGATGCGGCTGACCGGGTCCCAGAACTGGAAATTGCCTTCGGCGTGCATGAAGTGCGCCGGCAGCGCCACGATCTCGCTGCGCCCCAGCGGGATGCGCATGCCGGGGTCGGGGATGCCGACGATGCGCCCGGCCGTCTTGCCCGGCTTGCAGAAATGCGGCGCGAAGCGCTCCCACAGGCACGAGATGTACAGCGTGGCCTGGGTGCTGGTCATCCAGCGGTCCAGCGAGGCGATGATGTCCGGGTCGGCGTGCGAGGCCAGGATTTCGGTCAGCTTGTTGGGCGGGAAAAAGCGGCCGATGGTCAGCAGCAGCTCGTTGTAAGCCACGTTGCCACCCGGGTCGATGATGGCGCCTTGCTGGCCGTCGATCACCAGAAACTGGTTGGCCTGCACGGCTTCACCGCCCTCGTCGCTGAGGTGCGTGAACATCAGACAGACGTGCCCATTTTGATTGAACAGTTCGATGGCCATGGCCAGGGAGGCTCCAGAGGTTGCCAGCCCGCGCCGCCACCGGATGGGCGTGCAGAGCAAAGGATGGACTGTAAAAAACGGCTCCCTGGATGCACTTGATGTGCATCAAGTCGGTTGCGCGACGTTTCGCAATTTCATCACGGATCGCAGCGATTTTTCACCAGAAATGCGACAAATTCTGATGATGCATCCGCATCCGCTGGCTGCAGTAAGTCGCATGCCTTACTGCGCCGCCGTGGTGAGCCGGGCTTGAGCCAAAGACGCCCAGGCCCTCATTCCATTTCCAAACCACTTGTGT
>PNMN01000231.1 GCA_013823655.1 Comamonadaceae bacterium
GTCCAGCGTCTCCACGATGCGCGCCTGCTCCAGCACGTCGTTGGCGCCGCTGGCGCGCTGGATGGTTTCTTCGCGCCGCAACACGTTGGCCCAGCGCGGCGCCACCAGCACCAGGTCGTCAAAACCCATCACCTTCATGGCGCGCGCGGTGGCGCCCACGTTGCCCGCGTGGCTGGTCTGGATCAGGACGAATCTGGTGATCATTTGGAATCCCCTCGTGCGGCGGCGCGTCACCCCCCAGGGGCCACACCAGCCGCCCGTCCTGAGGCGCTCGAAGGGCGGTTCTGCGGTGTGTGCTGGCTGTGGCACTTGCTCCGGCGGGTTTCTTGGTGTGTTGGAACGGTAAAATGCTCGATTGTCGCCGCCCCCATCGCTTGGGACGCCGCATCCCGCTCTTCCACTGTCACGCGAGCCGCTTGCCGGCCGCGCAAAGGTATACAAGTCATGTCGTCCACACTCCATCCCATGCTCAACGTGGCCATCAAGGCCGCACGCACCGCCGGTACCATCATCAACCGCGCCGCGCTGGACGTGGAGTCGGTCCGGGTCTCGGCCAAGCAGACCAACGACTTCGTGACCGAGGTCGACCACGCGGCCGAAGCCGCCATCATCGACACCCTGCTCACCGCCTACCCCGACCACGCCATCTGGGCCGAAGAATCGGGCCAGCGCCCGGGCAAACACGGTGGCGCAGACCATGTCTGGATCATCGACCCGCTGGACGGCACCACCAACTTCATCCACGGCTTTCCGGTCTATTGCGTCAGCATCGCGCTCATGGTGGGCAACAAGCTGGAGCAGGCGGTGATCTACGACCCGAGCCGCAACGACCTGTTCTGCGCCACCAAGGGCCGCGGCGCCTACATGAACGACCGCCGCCTGCGTGTGGCCAAGCGCATCGCCCTGCGCGACTGCCTGCTCTCCACCGGTTTCCCGTTCCGCCCGGGCGACGCGCTCCAGACCTACCTGCAGATGCTGGGCGAGGTGATGCCCAAGTGCGCTGGCGTGCGCCGCCCCGGCTCGGCCGCGCTCGACCTGGCCTACGTGGCGGCCGGTTTCAGCGACGGTTTCTTTGAAATGGGCCTGTCGCCCTGGGACGTGGCCGCCGGCGCGCTGCTGGTGACCGAAGCCGGTGGCCTGGTGGGCAATTTCACCGGCGAAGCCAACTTCCTGGAACAGAAGGAATGCCTGGCCGCCAATCCCAAGATTTACGGCCAGCTGGTGGGCATCACCGGCAAGTACAGCAAGTTTGCCAGCGCCGGCGACAAAGCCGCCGTGCGCCAGAGCCTGCCCAGCGCAGACAGCGCGCAACCGCAGCCCCCGCAGGACGATTTTCCGCCCACGGTGCACGTCGCCCCGCTCTGACCCTGCCGATCCCCGCCGTGGGCAGCGACCCGCGCAGCGCTGGAGCGTGGGGGCTTCAGTGCGGCGGCAAGGTCCACCAGAAGGTGGCGCCCGCATCGGGTGCGGACTCCGCCCAGATGCGCCCGCCGTGGCGCTCGATGATGCGCGCCACGATGGCCAGGCCCACGCCGGTGCCGGGCACGTCCGATCCCGCATGCAGGCGCTGGAACAGGCCAAAGAGTTTTTCCGCCCGCGCCATGTCGAAGCCCATACCGTTGTCGCGCAGGAAGAACGCGCTGCGCCCGGCATCGAATCCGAGCACCAGCTCGGGCCGATCACGGTGCCGCGAGTACTTCAAGGCGTTGTCCAGCAGGTTGACCAGCACCTGGCGCAACAGGATCGCGTCGCCCATCACGGGCGGCAGTGGCTGCTGCTCGATGTGGGCCTGCGGCACATCGGGCGCCAGGGTCTCGATCACAGACTGGGCCAGCGCCGCCATGTCCACCGGCACCGGCTCCAGTTCCACGCGCACCACGCGCAGCAGCTCCAGCATGTCGGTGAGCATCTGGCCCATGTTGCGCGAAGAACGCGCGATGCGGCCAAACATGTCGCGCGCCAGCGGGCTCAGGTGTTCGCCCTCTTCTTCGGCAATCAGCGCGGCAAAGCCGTTCACCGAGCGCAGCGGCGCGCGCAGGTCGTGCGCGATGGAGTATGAAATGGCCTCCATGTCTTTCATCGAGCGTTCCAGCTCGGCGGTGCGCTCGGCCACGCGCCGCTCCAGGCTGGCGTTGAGCGCGCGCACCTGTTCCTGTGCTGCCACACGCTCATGAATGTCCAGGTGCGTGCCCGACATGTACAGCGCCTGGCCACTCTCGCTGCGCCGGTGCACCCGGCCACGGTCGTTGATCCAGACCCAGTGGCCATCCTTGTGGCGCATGCGGATGTCGCACTCGTAGTACGGCAGCTCGCCGCCCCAGTGCCACTGCAGCACGCGCTCGGCGCGCTCCAGGTCCTGCGGGTGCACCAGGCGGCGCCAGGTGTTGATCGTGCTGGGCTGCAGCTCGGCCACCGTGTAGCCCAGCATCTCGGCCCAGCGGTCGTTGATCACCATCGCGCCGGTCTCGACATTGGTCTCCCAGATACCCGGGCGCGTGGCCTCCAGCACCCACTGCAGGCGTTGGCGCTCGTCGCGCAGCGCCTCTTCGGCCTGCACGTATGAAGTGACGTCGGTGTAGGTGCGCACCATGCCGCCTTCGGGCAGCAGACGGGACTGGACTTCGAGCACGCGCCCGTCGGTGGTCTTGCGCAGGTACACCTTGGGCGGCAGCACGGCACTTGCCTGCGTCACATACGCGCGAAGACCTGAGTCGAGCAGACCCAGGTTGTCGCCAAAATCGCCGCGCTCCCGCTGAAAAGCCACCACTTCACGGTGCAGCGGCTGGGTTTCCAGAAAAGCCTGCGGCAGGTTCAGCAGCTCCAGAAAGCGCTGGTTGTAAAAGCGCACACGGCCCTCGGCATCGACCTTGATCAGGCCCTGGTTCATGCTGTCGAAGGTCACCTGCAGGGCAGCACTCTTTTCGGCCAGCAGCGCACTGGTGGCCTGAAACTGCTGGCGCGCGCGATGGCGCTCGGCGTGCCCGCGCCAGGCCATCACCAGCTGGCTCACGGTTCCCAGCAGGGGCTGCAAGAACTCAATATCGGCTTCGGTGTAGCCCCCAGGCTGATTGGCCAGCCCCACCATGGCCACCAGTTGCCCGCCGCTGAGAATGGGCACCCCCAGAAAGGCGTGCATGACGGGGTGACCGGGCGGCAACCCGCCGGCTCGGGCATCGCTCCCTGGGGTGTTCGAAATCAGCGGCTCTGCGGTGGTCATGACCCGACCAAACAGCGTCTTCAGGTTGTGAAACTCCATGCCCTTGACCCGCTGCTGCTCGTACAGGCGGCGCGTCTCCTCGTCCCACGCAATGTTGGTGATGGTGTGGGCCTTCAGGTAGGGCTGCCCCTGCGGGTCGTACAGCACATCACCCACAAAACCGTATTCGCTGCCGGTCACCGACAAAAAGGCCTCCAGCAGACCTTCAAAGGCCAGTCGCTTGTCATCCAGCTCGATGTACGCGGCCTGCACCTTGCGCACCGCGTCCAGCATGCGTTGCTGTCGCTCATAGACCTGGGCGGCCTCGCGCGCTTCGGTCACATCGGTGGTGAAGCCGTGCCACAGCACAGACCCGTCGGTTTCCAGCTCCGGCACCGCTTCGACACGGTGATAACGCAAACCCTTGCGGGGCAGCAGCACCCGGTACGTCTGGCGCCACGGCACCAGGCGCCGGGCGCACGATTGCAGCGCCTCCAGCACACCGGGCAAGTCTTCTGGATGCATGCGGGCAAACAGCAGGCGGGCGTCGCTGCGCAGCGCCTCGGGCTCGAGTTCGAGCATGTCGCGCACGGCCTCGTTCACGTAGTGGATGCTGCTGCGCCCATCGGGCCGCAAACGCGCCTGGTACAGCAAGCCGGGCACGCGCGCGGCAATGTTGCGAATGAACTGCAGTTGCCCATCCAGTGCCTGCTGCGCCTCGTACTCACGGGTGATTTCGGTCATGAACACCAGCAACAGCGGTACGCAAGCCACCTCCAGCCGACGCGTGCTCATGCGCACCCGATGCTTCTGCCCTGCATGCAGGCACAGCACATGGTCGCTGACCTCTTCGCAAAGGCTCTCCATGTATCGCTGGCGCGCGGCCTCCGTGGGCCAGTGCCCGAGTTCAATGGTGGTGCGCCCCAGCACCGCTTCCCGCTGCAGTCCGGTGGCTTCCAGCCAGGCGTCGTTGACGGCCAGCAGCAAACCATCACTCACCCGGCTCAGGGCGGTCGGAATCGGCGAAGCAGCGAACATGGCCTCGTAA
>PNMN01000232.1 GCA_013823655.1 Comamonadaceae bacterium
CTCCAGCCGCAGCGGCGAGATCAGCAGCTCGTCCATGCCCACCGACTCGTCGGCCAGCTGGTGCACGAAGGACGAGTTGGCACCGTTCTCCAGCAGGCGGCGCACCAGGTAGGCCAGCAGGTCGCGGTGCGCGCCCACCGGCGCGTAGACGCGGCAACTCACCAGCGGGTTCTTCAGCACTTCGCGGTAGATGCCTTCGCCCATGCCGTGCAGTCTTTGAAGCTCAAAACCAGGCGCCCCCACGCTCCACCGCTGCGCGGGTCGCTGCCCCCCGAGGGGGCGTGTTTCACCTTGGGGCGGCCCGGCGATGAAACCATCGGCACCGATCTGTCTTGAAGCCATCTGCAAGATCGCGGCAATGGTGCCCGCGTTGTGGGTGGCAAATTGCGGAAAGATCGCGTCGGCCGCGTCCAGCAACGCGCGCGCGCAGGCCAGGTAGCTCGCGTCGGTGTGGTGCTTGTGGGTGAACACCGGGTAGGCGGGCAGGCCCTGTTCCTGCGCGCGCTTGATCTCGGCGTCCCAGTAGGCACCCTTGACCAGGCGGCACATGAACTTGATCTGGTACTGGCGGGCCAGCGCCGCGATGTGCGCGATCAGCTCCACCGCGCGGCTCTGGTAGGCCTGCATCGCCAGGCCCAGGCCTTCCCAGCGCGGGCAGTGTGCGGCCACCAGCGCGGCGAGTGCCTCGAACACGTCCAGCGACAGCTCCAGCCGGTCCGCCTCCTCGGCGTCGATGGTCAGGTTCAGGTTGGCCGCCGCTGCCGCGCGGCACAGCGTCCACACGCGCGGCACCAGCTCGGCCATCACGCGCTCGTGCTGCGCGTCTTCATACCGCGGGTGCAGGGCGCTGAGCTTGATGGAGATGCCGTCGTTGTGCGCCGGGTGACGCGCCGGGTCGGCGCCCTGGGCGATGGCGTCGATGGCGTTTGCATAACTCGCCAGATACCGCAGCGCATCGGCCTCGGTGCGAGCGCCTTCGCCCAGCATGTCGTAGCTGAAGCGCAGATTGGGCTGCCTCTTGCGCGCCGCGGTCGCCTCCTTCATGCCCTCTTCGATCGTCTGCCCCAGCACGAACTGGCGGCCCAGCAGCTGCACCGCGCGCAGCGTGGCCGCCACCACGGTGCGCGCGCCCAGCTTGGCCATCAGGCCCGGTTCGTGGCCAGCCTGTCCTGAGCCTGTCGAAGGGGGCAGGAAGTGTTTGGACATCGCGATGGCGGTGGACGACAGCCGCGCCAGCCTCGAGTCCGCTACGCCGTCAAAGTCCGCGCGCCCCAGCTGGTCCGCCGTCAGCGCGATGGCGGTCTCGGCGTCGGGCACGCGCAGCAGCGCCTCGGCCAGGCGCATCAGGGCCAGGCCTTCGGCGCTGGAGATCGGGTACTCCTTGAGCAGGCTCTCCATGGCCCAGAACGGCGGCGGGTTCTGGCGCACCGCGCGCACCCAGGGCGCGGCCACCTGGGCGGCGGCGGCCCAGTCGAGCGCGCCCTGCAGCGCGGCCAGGCGCTGGGCGACGATGGCGGTCTCGGGCCGGTAGGGAAAAGGCAGACGGTCGGTGCTGCGGGACATGGCGGGACTCCTGAAACGGGACAAGATGGTGAATGCCCGGAGTCTGAAGAAACTTCAGATAAATTTTTCTCTGTTTTTCTCCATTCAACCGGATAATTCACCACCCATGAGCGCAGCGCCGGGCCGCTCCCAAGCCAGCTCGCACCGCAGCCCGCAGGGCGAAGGTATCCCAGTGAGCGCAGCGCCGGGCCGTCCCCAAGCCAGCTCGCACCGCAGCCCGCAGGGCGAAGGTATTCCAGTGAGCGCAGCGCCGGGCCGTCCCCAAGCCAGCTCGCACCGCAGGGCGAAGGTACTCCAGTGAGCCAAACCACCCCCGAACTCGATCGCATCGACCTGCGCATCCTGAACGTCCTGCAGACGGACGGGCGCATCGCCAACCTCAAGCTGGCCGAGGCGGTGGCGCTCTCGCCCACCGCCGTGCTGGCGCGCACCCAGCGCCTGCAGCGCGAGGGCTACATCCTGGGCTTTGAGGCGCGGCTGAACCCGCTCAAGCTCGGGCGCGCCATGCTGGTGTTTGTGGAAGTGCTGCTGGACCGCACCACGCCCAACGTGTTCAACGAGTTCAAGGCGGCGGTGCAGGTGCGCGACGAGATCATGGAGTGCCACATGGTGGCCGGCGGCTTCGACTACCTGCTCAAGACCCGCATGGCCGACATGGCCGCCTACCGCGACTTCGCCGGCCAGGTGCTGTGGCAACTGCCCGGCGTGCGCGAGACGCGGACTTATGCGGTGATGGAGGAGGTGAAGCACAGCAGCCGCTTGCCGCTGTGACGGGCTTGCACCTCACTCCCCGCTCGCGGGCGAAGCGCGCGAGCTGTACAAAGTCGGCAAAGTCCCGCTTGCCTGCCCAGAAAGCTTCCCAGCTGTGCAATCTGCCGGATCACTGTGTTGGCTGTTGGTATGGTTCACTGATCAAGCGAAGTGCCACCCCCCGGACTGGCGCTCCGGTGCACCGGTCCAGCGAGCGAAGGGCTTGTTCCCTGCATGCAACCGCTTGAGCCGAATGACTGGGTAGAGTGGTTAGGCACAACGAACGGAGATCTCCAACATGTACACCGCCCACCCCGCCCGCTACGACCGCATGCCCTACCGCACCGTCGGCAAAAGCGGCCTCAAGCTGCCCAGCATCACCCTCGGCCTGTGGCACAACTTCGGCGACGCCACGCCCATGGAAACGCAGCGCGCCATGCTGCGCACCGCCTTCGACGCCGGCATCACCCACTTCGACCTGGCCAACAACTACGGTCCGCCGGCCGGCAGCACCGAGACCAACTTCGGGGAACACCTGCGGCGCGACTTCCGCCCCTACCGCGACGAACTCATCATCTCCAGCAAGGCCGGCTGGGACATGTGGCCGGGGCCGTATGGCCAGGGTGGCGGCTCGCGCAAATACGTGCTGGCCAGCCTGGACCAGAGCCTGAAGCGCATGGGGCTGGACTACGTGGACATCTTCTATTCCCACCGCTTCGACCCCGACACGCCGCTGGAGGAAACCATGGGCGCGCTGGCCACGGCGGTGCAGCAGGGCAAGGCGCTGTACGTGGGCATCTCCAGCTACTCGGCCGGCAAGACGCGCGAGGCCGCAGCCATCCTGCGGCAGATGGGCGTGCCGCTGCTGATCCACCAGCCGTCCTACAGCCTGCTCAACCGCTGGGTCGAAGACGAGCTGCTCGATACCCTGCAGTCCGAGGGCATCGGCTGCATCGCCTTCAGCCCGCTGGCGCAGGGGCTGCTGACCAGCAAGTACCTGAACGGCGTGCCGGCCGACGCGCGCATGAACCGCCCGGGCGGTGGCTCGTTCACCGCCGACCACCTGAGCGAACAGAACCTGGCCCACGTGCGCGCGCTCAACGCGATCGCGCAGGCGCGTGGCCAGAGCTTGGCGCAAATGGCGGTGGCCTGGGTGCTGCGCCAGCCGGGCATGAGCTCCGCGCTCATTGGCGCCAGCAAGCCAGAACAAATCACCGAACTGGTGGGCGCGCTGAACAAACCGACATTCAGCGCCGACGAGCTGGCTGCCATCGACCAGCACGCGGTGGACGGCGGCATCAACCTCTGGAAGAAGCCTTCGACCGACCAGCGGATCTGAGCACTCCCACCGAAAAGACCGGGCTTCTTCTTTTTTGTACATGATAGTAATATACAAAAATGATCGATCTGGAAAGCATATCGGGGTTTGATTGGGACGAAGGAAGCGCCCGAAAGAATGAGAAGCACGGGGTGTCCACGGCCGAAGCGGAGCAGGTTTTTTTCAACCAGCCACTGCTGTTGCTGGAAGACGGCGCCCACAGCCGGTCGGAGCCCCGGTTCCATGCCCTGGGCAAGACGGACGTCGGACGGACACTGCACATCACCTTCACCTTGCGGCAATCCGGCGCCTTGATCCGGGTGATTTCCGCGCGCGACATGCACCGAAAGGAGCGAGCCATCTATGAAAACGCCACGTAAGCCCATTCCCACGTTTGCGAACGAGGCGCAGGAACGTGCGTACTGGGAGTCGCACGACTCCACCGAGCACCTGGACTGGTCCAAAGCCCACAAGGCCAGCCTGCCCAACCTCAAGCCGACCACCAAGACCATTTCGCTGCGCTTGCCCCAGCACCTGCTGGACTCGATCAAGGTGGCGGCGAATGCGCGGGACGTGCCGTATCAGTCGCTGATCAAGGTGTGG
>PNMN01000233.1 GCA_013823655.1 Comamonadaceae bacterium
CAAGCTGAATTCGCACCCCCTCGGGGGGCAGCGACCCGCGCAGCGGCGGAGCGTGGGGGCTAACTGGCCCTCCAGTAGGCATAGGACCAAGCAGTGGTCATGCCGGAGCGGCGGTACAGGGCCAGTGCTGGCGCGTTGTTGCCGTCCACTTGCAGGAAGGCACGGCTGATGCCACGGTGTTGCGCCTCCAGCGCCATGGCCCGGATCAAACGACCGGCCAGGCCACACCCACGCTGGTCGACCGCCGTGCGCAAGCCGTGCATGCTCAGCCAGCCTTGCGCACAAGAGACAGCACCGCAGGCCAGTGTCGCGCCGTTTTCACGCAGGCTGGCGAAGAGCGTGCCACTGGCCCGCCAGCGCCTGCGAGCGGCTCGCGCCGTCCACCGGGTCCAGCCCATCTCCCAGGAACATGGCCATCCAGGCCGCATCGGGGCGCTGCTCCAGCGACACACCGTCGGTGTGCTCGGCCAGCGCCAGCAAACCGTCCAGCTCGCCGGTCTGGGTCAGGGTGGGCTGCTCGCGCTGGAAGCCTTGCGCTGCCAGCCAGGGCCACCAGGCGGAAAAGCTGGGCACGTCCGGCAGGCGGAACACGGGGCGGTAACCGGCAGCGCGGTAGCGCGCTGCGATCTCGGTGATCAATGAAGGATCGTGTGCGCCGTGGTGCAGCGGCACGGCGCTGTGTGCGCGCCCGACAGTGCCGTGGTCCATCGGCAGCAACCAGCCGTCGATGGTGTCGACACGCTCCGGGGCCACCGCTGTGAGCGTGGCCCGTTCGATGGCTTCGATATCGGCAGCGCTCAACAGCATGGTCACCACCGACGCCTCTTCAGGCGTTGCACGACGAAATGCCCCATTTGGCCAGCGCCGCGTCGTCGCTCACGCGCGCGTCCACCCAGCGCGCGCCCTCGGGCGTCTGCTCTTTCTTCCAGAACGGCGCCTGGGTCTTGAGGTAGTCCATCAGGAATTCGCAGGCCTGGAAGCTCTCGCCTCGGTGCGCCGAGGTCACGGCCACCAGCACGATCTGGTCCAGCGGTTGCAGCAGGCCCACGCGGTGGATGACACGGGCGCCGAAGATGTCGAAGCGTTTGAAGGCTTCGTCGATCATGGCCTCGATGCTTTTCTCCGTCATGCCCGGGTAGTGCTCCAGCTCCAGGGTGCTGATGCGCTGGCCGTCGTTGCGGTCTCGCACCGTGCCGACAAAGGTGCACACCGCGCCCACGCCCTTTTCACCGGCGCGCAAGCGGGCCACCTCGGCCGACAGGTCGAAGTCCTGGGTCTGGATGCTGACGCGGGCGTTCATGTCAGGCCTCCCGCCGGGCCGCCCCAAGGGAGGCCTGCGCCCCCTCGGGGGGCAGCGAATACACGGAGTGATGAGCGTGGGGGTCCATATCAACCTCCGGTCACGGGCGGGAAGAAGGCGACTTCGGCTCCGTCCAGCAATGCGGTGGTTTCATCCACCATGGTCTGGTTGAGCGACACGCGCACCGCACGGCCACGCACCAGCGCTTCGGCGTGACCACCGCCACGGGCAATGAGTTCGTCGCGCAGGGCGGCGAGCGTCGCCGCGCCGGTTTCCAGCGTTTCGCTGCCGGTGCCGATGGCCTCGCGGATGGAGGCGAAATAGCGCAAATGGACTTTCATGCAAGCAGGTCCGCAAAAGAAAGATAGGCCACGGCGTCCCCGTGGGCGATGGTGCCACCGGCCGGGTTGTCGACCAGGCCGTCGCCCCAGACCACCGAGGTCAGCACGCCCGAACTCTGGTTGGGGAACAGGTCCAGACCGCCAGCGGTGTTGCGGCGCACGCGCAGGAATTCGCGGCGCTTGTCGGCGCGCGGCAGATCGAAATGGGCGGGCAACAAAACCGGCTGCAGCACAGGCACCGGCGCGCCCTGCAGCCGCAGCAGGAAGGGCCGCACCAGCAGCAGGAAGGTGACGAAGCTGGACACCGGGTTGCCCGGCAGGCCGATGAAGTGGCAGGGTTGAGCCGCATCGGCACCGGCACCCGCATCACGCCGCACCGTGCCACAGGCAAAGGGCTTGCCCGGCTTCATGGCGATCTGCCACAGGTCCAGGCTGCCGAGCTGCTGCACGGCGGGCTTGATGTGGTCTTCCTCGCCCACCGAGACACCGCCGCTGGTGAGGATCAGGTCGTGGTGGTCGGCGGCGGTCTTGAGCGCCGCGAGCGTGAGGTCGCGCCGGTCGGGCACGATGCCCAGGTCGCTCACCTCGCAGCCCAGGCGCTGCAGCAGCACGCGCAGGAAAAAGCGGTTGGAGTTGTAGATCGCGCCGGGTTGCATGTCCTGTGGAGCGATCTCGCCCGGCATGACGAGTTCGTCACCGGTGGAGAACAAGGCCACGCGCGGGCGCCTGAGCACCGGCAGCTGCGCCCGGCCCAGGCTCGCCGCCAGGCCCAGGGCGGCCGGCGTGAGGCGGTGGCCGCGCGGCAGCACCACGGCACCGCGGGTCACGTCTTCACCGGCGCGGCGCACCCACTGGCCCGGCGCGGGCACGGCATCGATGTGCACCGCGTGCAGGTTGCCGCCCACCTCGCGCGTGTCCTCCTGCATCACCACCGCGTCGGCACCCGCAGGCATGGGCGCGCCGGTGAAGATGCGTGCGCAGGTGCCAGGCCGCAGCGCTTCGGCCGCGTGCCCGGCCGCGATGCGCTGCGACACCGGCAGCACCACGCCTTTTTCGGGCACGTCGGCCAGGCGCACGGCGTAGCCGTCCATGGACGAATTGTCTTGCGGCGGCACGTGCAGCACCGACACCAGGTCCTCGGCCAGCACCCGGCCATCGGCCTCGAAGGTGGCGACGGACTCGGCAGCGGTCAACGGTTCGACCCGCGCCAGCAACTGGTCGAGCGCTGCGTCCAGCGCCATCAAAGGCGCCCGGGCGGGTGGGGAGGAAGCGTTCATGGTGGAGTACCAGGACAGGGCGAAAGCATGCTCAGCAGATCAGAGAAAAGCTTCGGGGACGTACTCAAGACGGTCTTCATTGTCGAGCAGCCAGGCCGCCACGGCCGGGGCATGGTTCAAATTCAGCACCGGGCGCAGGGTGGTCTCCGGCATCTGCCCGGGGCTGTCGGTGGCGATGGCGGCGACGAACGCATCGTCCGGGTAGCGGGCCGCACAGCCGGTCGAGGCCCGCCAGACTTCGATCTTGATCAGGTTGCAGTCGCGAAAACCCTCCACCAGCACCCAGTCCACGCCCGGGTGCAAAGCCCGGATCAGGTCGTGCACGCTCAACTCGGTCGGCCGCTCGAACTCGCGCATCAGCACCAGCCGCTCGGGCGACGCGGCCACCACCTCGTAGGCCCCGGCTTCGCGGTGCCGCCAGGTGTCTTTGCCGGGCTGATCGAGCTCCAGACCGTGGTGCGCGTGCTTGACCACCGACACCCGCAGGCCCTGCGCGCGCAGCAGCGGGATCAGTTGCTCGATCAGGGTGGTCTTGCCGGCACCGGAAAAACCTGCAAACGCAACGACTTTCATGCCCCGCTCCAGCGACCTGGGGTCACGCCACGGGACAATGCGCGGCGATGTAGCGCTGCACCGCCGCCGTATCCGCCGGCATCACCTGCACCCGCCTGGGCAGGGCTTCGATGCCGTCGAACTTCGGTGGCCGATCGGGCTGGCGACCCAGCGCCTCGACGATGGTCTCGGCGAACTTGATCGGCAAGGCGGTCTCCAGCACGATCATCGGCAGCGCCGGATTCAGGTGCTCGCGCGCCACCTTCACGCCGTCGGCGGTGTGGGTGTCGATCACCACGCCAAAGCGCTGGTACGTGTCCTTGATGGTTGCCAAACGGTCTGCGTGGGTGCTCTTGCCGCTGACGAAGCCGTAGCGCTGGGCCGCGTCGCCGAACACCGGATCGCGGCCCAGGTCAAAGCACCCTTCCCGGCTCAGCGCGTCACCAAACAGCGCCTTGACCCGCGCGCCGTCGCGGCCCAGCAGGTCAAACACGAAGCGCTCGAAGTTGCTGGCCTTGGAAATGTCCATCGACGGGCTGGAGGTCTCAAACGTGTCGGCGCTCGCGCGCACGCGGTAGACGCCGGTGCGGAAGAACTCGTCGAGCACGTCGTTTTCGTTCGTCGCCACCACCAACGTCTGAATCGGCAGCCCCATCTGGCGCGCCACATGGCCGGCACAGACGTTGCCGAAGTTGCCGCTGGGCACGGTGAAGCTGACCTTTT
>PNMN01000234.1 GCA_013823655.1 Comamonadaceae bacterium
AGCCTCACGCCGCTCGACCGCCAGCGCCTGGCGCACCCGCTGGTGGGAGGCGTCATCCTGTTTGGCCGCAACTGGCAGGGCCGCGAACAGCTCACCACGCTGTGCCGCCAGATCAAGGCGGTGCGGCGCGACCTGCTGATCGCGGTGGACCACGAAGGCGGGCGCGTGCAGCGCTTTCGCACCGACGGCTTCACCCACCTGCCGCCCATGGCCGCTTTCGGCGCGCTGTGGCTGGAAGCGCCGAAAAAAGGCGAAGGCGAGGGCGGCCCGGCGCTGCGGGCGACCAACGCCGCCACCGCAGCCGGTTATGTGCTGGGCGCCGAGCTGCGCGCCTGCGGGGTGGACCTGAGCTTCACGCCGGTGCTGGATCTGGACCACGGTGGCAGCTCGGTGATCGGTGACCGATCCTTTGCTCGCGACCCGCGCGTGGTGGGTCTGCTGGCGCAGGCGCTGATGCTGGGGCTGCGCAGCAGCGGCATGGGCAACTGCGGCAAGCACTTCCCGGGTCACGGCTTCGTCAAGGCCGACTCGCACCTGGCGATTCCGGTGGACCGGCGCAGCCTCAAGGCCATCCTGGCCGACGACGCGGCGCCCTACGGCTGGCTCTCGGCCAGCCTGGACGCGGTGATGCCCGCCCATGTGATCTACCCCAAGGTGGACCGCAGGCCTGCGGGCTTCTCGGCGCGCTGGCTGCAGGACGTGCTGCGCCGACAACTCGGCTTCACCGGTGCCATCTTCAGCGACGACCTGAGCATGGAGGCGGCGCGCCACATCGAAGGGCGCGACGTGAGCTTCACCGAGGCGGCACTCGCCGCGCTCACGGCTGGCGGCGACATGGTGCTGCTGTGCAACCAGTCGGTGGTGGACGGCGGTGCGCCCATCGACGAGGCCATCGATGCCCTGTCGCGCGCGCTGCTCGAAGGTGTCTGGCAGCCCAACCCGGCCAGCGAAGAGCGCCGACTGGCGCTGCTGCCGCGCGGTGCGGCCATGGACTGGGACCGCCTCATGGTGAGCGCGCGCTACATGCAGGCCCTGAGCTTGCTGCCCTGATCAACGCTCCACGCCCAGCTTGTCCAGCAGGTCGGCAATGAGTTCGAGCCGCAGCAAGGGGCTGTCGAGCGTCATCAGGCGGTGCTTCAGCTCGGATGGCAGCGGCAGCAGTTCGGCCCAGCGGTTGGCCACCCAGCCGCTGTCGCGCCACTGGTAGGGCGGCTGCAGCGGCAGCTCGTTCATGCCTTCGGGTTCGCGTTCCTGCAAATTGGCCAGCACGCGCTGCAAGGCATCGCGGGTGGACGCCAGGTGTTCGGGCACGCCGATCACCGGCTCTGCCGGGTCCAGCACCACGTCGGCCACCCACAGGCCGTGCGGCAGACGGTGGCGGGCGGTGATGTGAAAGCGCTGCTGGCCGCGGCAATGGATCAGCATCAACCCGGCCTGCGGCGATTCGAACCGCTCGATGCGGGCGATGGTGCCTGCGTCGAAGAAGGCCTCGTGGGCAAAACCGTCGGGTGAGCCCGGGTCGGCGCGCCGCACTTCGCTGCCCTCGCTCAGGCAGACCACGCCGAACGGCGCGCCGACCGCGTGGCAGCGCTTGATCATGTCGAGGTAGCGCACCTCGAAAATGCGCAGCGGCATCCAGCCGCCAGGGAACAAGACGGTCTGCAGCGGGAACAGGGGCAGTTGCTGCAGCGTCAGCGGCGCTGCGGGTGCAGCTTCACTCAATCGCTGATCACCGCGTCCGCGCTCTGGCGCTGCAGCATGGCGAGAACGCTGGCGACGGTGGCGCGCAGCTCGCGCCGGTCGCAAATGAAGTCCACCGCGCCTTTGGTCTGCAGGAACTCGGCGCGCTGGAAGCCTTCGGGCAGCTTCACGCGCACCGTGTTCTCGATCACGCGCGGGCCGGCAAAACCGATCAGCGCCTTGGGCTCGGCGATCACCACATCGCCCACAAAAGCAAAGCCCGCCGAGACGCCGCCCATGGTCGGGTCGGTCAGCACGCTGATGTAGGGCAGCCCCTTCTTGGCCAGGCGCGTCAGGGCCGCGTTGGTCTTGGCCATCTGCATCAGCGAGAGCAGGCCTTCCTGCATGCGCGCGCCGCCGGTGGCGGTGAAGCAGAGAAAGGGCACCTTCTGCGCAATCGCTTCTTCGACGCCACGCACGAAGCGTTCGCCGACCACCGAACCCATGGAGCCACCCATGAAGTCGAATTCAAAGCAGGCCACCACCAGCGGCATGCCCTGCACCGCACCACCCATGACCACCAGCGCATCGGTTTCACCGGTGGTTTCCAGGGCTTCCTTCAGGCGATCCGGGTACTTGCGGCTGTCCTTGAACTTGAGTGCATCGACCGGCAGCACCTCTTGCGCCAGTTCGTAGCGGCCTTCGGCGTCCATGAAGGCGTTCAGCCGCGCGCGCGCACCGATGCGGTGGTGATGGCTGCAGTGCGGGCAGACGTTCTGGTTCTTTTCCAGATCGGTCTTGTAGAGCACGGCCTCGCAGCTCGGGCACTTGATCCACAGACCCTCGGGCACGCTGCGGCGTTCGGTCGGGTCGGTGTGGGTGATTTTCGGGGGGAGCAGTTTTTCGAGCCAGGACATGTTGGTCTCCTAAACGACGCGGAATTAGACCATGGAGGGTTCAGGCGTCCAAGGCCTTGCGGATGGTGCGCAGGAAATGGCTGGCGACGGTCACCACCTTCTCATGCGGCTCGTTCTCGATCAGCTGGATGATCTTGCTGCCGATCACCACCGCGTCGGCGGTTTTGCCGATGGCCTTGGCGGTCTCGGCGTCGCGGATGCCGAAGCCCACGCCGACCGGCACACTCACGTGCGCGCGGATGCGCGGCAGCATGGCCTCGACCTGGCCGACGTCCAGCGTGCCCGCACCGGTCACGCCCTTGAGCGACACGTAGTACACGTAGCCGCTGGCCACGCGCGCCACCTGCTGCATGCGCTCGGGCGTGCTGGTGGGGGCGAGCAGGAAGATCAGGTCCATGTTCGCGGCACGCAGCGCGGCGGCGAAGTCTTCGCACTCTTCCGGCGGATAGTCCACCACCAGCACACCGTCGACACCAGCCGCCGAAGCGTCGCGCACGAAGCTGCCCGCACCGTGTTTCTGGTCGTAGCGTTCGATCGGGTTGGCGTAGCCCATCAGCACCACCGGCGTGGCGGCGTTGCGTTCGCGGAAGGTCTTGACCATGGCGATCACCTGCGCCAGCCCGATGCCCAGCGCCAGCGCTCGGTCACCGGCCTTCTGAATCACCGGGCCGTCGGCCGACGGGTCGGAAAACGGCACACCGAGTTCGATCACATCGGCACCCGACTCCACCATGCCGTGCATCAGCTCGGGCGTGATGTCGGCGTACGGAAAGCCGGCGGTGACGAACGGAATCAGGGCTTTGCGGCCTTGGGTCCTGAGGTCGGCGAAGGTCTTTTCAATGCGGCTCATTTGGTCACCTTGATCGTTGCGGTCTCGGCGCCACCCTTGACCGACTGCCCGCGGCAACTGGGTCGGCAATAAAAATCGGCGTTCGACAGATCGGCCACGGTGCCGATGTCCTTGTCGCCCCGGCCCGAGAGGTTGACCAGGATCGACTGCGTGGGCTTCATGGTCTTGGCGAGCTTCATGGCGTAGGCCACGGCGTGGCTCGACTCCAGCGCGGGAATGATGCCTTCGGTGCGGCACAGGTAGTGGAAAGCGTCGAGCGCTTCCTGGTCCGTGATGCCCACGTACTCGGCGCGGCCGATGTCTTTCAGGAACGCATGCTCGGGGCCGACGCCGGGGTAGTCCAGACCAGCGCTCACGCTGTGCGTTTCGGTCACCTGGCCGTTGTCGTCCTGCAGCACATAGGTGCGGTTGCCGTGCAGCACACCGGGGCTGCCTTTCTGCAGCGAGGCCGAGTGCTTGCCGCTGTCCAGGCCTTCGCCGGCCGCTTCCACGCCGATCAGGCGCGTGGCTGCGTGGTTGATGTAGGGGTAGAAGATGCCCATGGCGTTGCTGCCGCCGCCCACGCAGGCGACCACCGCATCGGGTTGCTCACCCGTGCAGCCCGCAGTCTTGAGCATCTCGGGCATCTGCACCAGGCATTCGTTGCCGATCACGCTCTGGAAGTCGCGCACCATCATCGGGTAGGGGTGCGGGCCGGCCACGGTGCCGATGATGTAGAAGGTGTTGTCCACGTTGGCGACCCA